>NZ_JCADBK010000011.1:0-232559 GCF_059358955.1 Nonomuraea sp. CX421
GTTCTGTGCGGGCGGTGGTAGAAGATCACCCGTTCTACTGGATCTCCGTTCTCATGTGAGGACCTTCACGCCGATCCACCTCAACACACTTCGCAGGACCTTAACTACCCGGCATTGGCGTTAACCGGGGATGACGCCGGCATCGGACAAGAGGGCCAGGCCGAGGCCGGTGCACAGCCACGCCACGGGCCATGCCTTCTGACTGAGGGCGACTGTCACACCGGCCAGGAGCGCTACCACGGCCGCGACGAGGAGAGGGGGCATAGCGGACGTTCCTGCCCGCGAAAACGGGTTCTACAGTGCCGCCCGGAAGAATTTCCGGCCGAGCCCCGGGATCTCCTCGGCGGCGGGCTCAGCGGGCGGGACCGGCGCTCATGCCGTAGCGGGCGTAACGCGCGCCCGTGGTGAACGCCCAGTAGCGGTCGCCGTAGGACCAGTGCCACCACTCGGTCGGGTAGTTGACGAACCCGGCGGACGTCATGGCCGCTCCGAGGATGTCGCGGTTGCGGCGGGCCTCGGCGGAGATGCCGGGGAAGGCGGTGTAGCACGCCTCGTCGCTCTCCGGCGGGGTGGCGTTGACCTCCGTGCCCATCGGGAGCTCGACGCCCGAGGCGGTGCACAGGGTCAGGTCCACCGCGCCGCCGGAGACGTGCGGGGCCACTTCGGGCGGGGAGACGTACCTGCTGGCCTCCAGGTGGGCCCGTTGCTCATCCCAGTCCGGGTGGGCCGCCCGGTGCGCGGCCACGGAGCCGGCGAAGTAGTGGTGTTGTAGAGCGGCCGGGCGGAATCCCTCCACCACCATCAGGCGCAGTCGACGGGGCAGCCGGGTCTGCGCGGCGACCAGGCGATCGGCCACGCTCAGCCGGACGCGCGCGTACGCGCCTCCGGGATCGGCGAGACGCCGGTCGACCTGGAGGGACTCCAGAGCACGCAGATCCACCAAGGGTTCGTCGCACTCCTTCACCGGCACCTCCGCGATCCGCGCGTCGGACAGGAGCACGATCTCCGGCATACGGGCCTCCGTGATGTCTCATGGCGTTCCATCTGAGGACGCCGACGCCACATGATGCACCGCGCCGCTCCAAAGGCGCTGTAACCGCGCTGCAGGAGTCTCACCCGCCGAGCTCGCGCGCCTCACGGGCCTCGTGCAGCCGGAAGATCTCCATCGCCTCGTCCAAGGTCGTCTTGGCGGCGGCGTCCTCGCCGAGCGCCTTGTGCACCAGGGCCAGGTCGCGCAGCGTACGGGCGCGGAACAGGGCGGTGCGCAGCGTCTCCCACAACTCCAGCGACTCCCCGAGGCGGCTCCTGGCCTGGTAGAGCCGCCCCTCGGCCAGGTCGAGCTCGCCGAGCACGCGCAGGGTGCACGCCTCGCCCCAGCGGTCGTCGAGTGTCCGGCACACGGCGAGCGCTTCCTCCAGGGCCCGGCGTGCCGTGTCGAACCGGCCGAGCCGCACCCACGTCTTGCCAAGGGCACGCATGCAGTACGCCTCGATCAGCCGGTCGCCCAGATCGCGGGAGATGGCCAGCGCGCGCTCACAGTGCTCCTCCGCACGCGCCAGCTCACCCTGGGCCCGGTGGTACAGGGACAGCGAGCGCAGGGCCAGCCCCTCGCCGCGGCGGTTGCCCGCCTCCCGGTACAACGACAGCGCGGCGTCCAGGCCGGCCCGGCAGGCCGGGTAGTCGCCGCGCTCCAGGTGCACGCTGCCGGTCAGCCGCCTGACGTGGGCCAGGGCCGCCGGGTCGGCCAGGCCCGTCCACAGCGCGCTCGCCCGGTCCAGGAAGTGCAGCGCCTCGGGCAGGTAACCCTGCTCCCGGCAGGCGGCGCCGAGGGTGGCGAGCGTGGTGGCCTCGCCGCGGGCGTCCCGCGCGGAGCGGAACAGGGACAGCGCCTGGCCCAGGTACTCGCGGGACTCGGCGTAACGGTCACGTTCGTAGTGCAGGTGGCCGAGGCCGGCGAGCAGGGTCGCCTCACCCGGCGCGTTGTCCATGCGCCGGGCCACCGCCAGCGCCGCCTCGTGCGTACGGTGCCAGGTGGCGAACGGGTTGTCGAAGACGTACCGGCTGCCCTCGAAGGCCACCGAGGACAGCGCGGAGGCCAGCCCCACGGCGATGTCGTCGAGATCCATGGCCGCCGCCAGCTCCACCGCGACGATCAGCGACTCCTCCTCGCCGCGGAACCAGCCGTGCGGATCGGCCAGCGCCATTCGCGCCACCTCCGGGTCCACCGGCCGCGAGAGGCCGATGGTGGCGCGCATCGGGATCCAGCCGCTGGGCACCGCCTCGCTGAGCCGTTCGAGCAACCACAACCACCCGCCGAGCACCCGGCGCACCATCGCCGCGCGCTCCGCCTCCGGCTCCTCTCCGTGCGCGCGTTCCCGGGCGAACAGCCGGATCAGGTCGTGCAGCCGGTAGCGGGCCCGGCCGGTCGCGTCGGCGTCCACCACGCCGGCGAGGGAGACGTCCACGAGTTGATCCAGCACCTGCTCGGCCTCGTCCAGGCCGGACTCCATGGCCGCCGCCGCCACCCACACCGGGATGTACGGCAGGCCGAGCAGGCCCAGGCGGCGCAGCGTGGCCCGCGTCTCGGGCGGCAGCAGGTCGTAACTGAGGGCGATGCCGGCCCGGACCTCCTGGTCTCCGGCGGCCAGCTCGTCCAGCCTGCCCTGCTCGTCGGCCAGCCGGTCGGCCAGCCGGGCCACCGGCCAGTGGCGGCGGGACGCCAGCCGCGCCCCGGCGATGCGCAACGCGAGCGGCAGGCCACCGCACTGCCGTACGATGCGCGCCGCCGCGTCCGGGTCGGCGGCGACGCGCTCCGGCCCGGCCACCCGCCCGAGAAGGTGAAGAGCGGCATGGTCGGACAACAGGCCCAGGTCCAGCACCGACGCGCCGGCCAGGCCGGTCAGCCGGTTGCGGGAGGTGACGATCACCCCGCAGCCGGGGGCGCCCGGCAGCAGCGGCCGGACCTGCCGTTCGGCGGCGGCGTCCTCCAGCACGATCAGCTTGCGCCGGCCGGCCAGCAGGGTGCGGTAGCGGGCGGCGCACTCCTCCAGCGTGCCGGGCGGCAACGCGCCGGGCTCCAGATCGCGTAACAGCCGGCCGAGCACCTCCTGCGGGGTGGCGGGCACCTCCGTGGTGCCGCGCAGTTCGACGTGCAACTGCCCGTCGGGGTAGTGCTCCGCGATCTCGTGCGAGACGCGCAGTGCCAGGGCCGACTTGCCGACGCCGCCCGGCCCGAAGATCACGCAGATCGGCATGCTGTCCTGCCCGGTGAGCCGGTCGCGCAGTTCGGCGAGCTCCTCCTCTCGGGCGGTGAAGTCGGGGGGCGGCCCGGGCAACTGCCGGGGCGGGGCGGCCTTCGCCACGCGCAGCAGCGCGGGATCGGAGCGCAGGATGGCCTCGTGTACGCGGCGCAGCTCCGGCCCCGGTTCGATGCCCAGTTCCTCGACCAGCACCTGCCGGCCCCGCTGGTAGGCAGTGAGCGCGTCCGCCTGCCGGCCGGCCCGATAGAGCAGGACCATGAGGTCGCGGCGCAGCCGCTCGCGCGCCGGATGGGCCGTGACGAGCTCGCTGAGCTCGTCGATCAGGCCGTCGTCCTCACCCGCCGCCAGATCGGCCGCGATCCGCTCCTCGAGCGCCGCCAGCCGCAGCTCCTCCAGCCTGGCCGACTCCGCGCGCAGGTAGACGTCGCCGATCCCGCCCAGGGCCGGGCCTCGCCACAGCGCCAGGGCCGTACGGAACGAGCGCGCCGCCTCCTGGTGGCTGCCGTCGCGCGCCGCCCGCCGGCCCTCGTCGACGAGCCGCTCGAAGACGTCCTTGTCCAGGCTGTCCGGCGGGATCTCGGCGGCGTAGCCCAGCCGGTGCGAGACGATGACCTCCGGCAGGCCCGCGTCGGCGAACGCGCGGCGCAGGGAGGCGACATAGGTCTGCAGCACACCGCGCGCGCTGGCCGGCGGCGCGTCCTGCCAGATCGCCTCGATGAGCCGCTCGACGGTGATCACCCGGCCGGAGGTCAGGAGCAGGGTGGCGAGCAGCACCCGTGGTTTGGTTCCCCCGAGCGGGACCTGATGGCCGTCGCTCAGCAGCTCGATCGGACCCAGGAGCCGTAACTGCATCTTGTTCTCCTAAGGGATCGGCCGATCGTTGCGGCCGGCGGCGGCATCGGCATCGGCATCGGCGTCAGCATCGGCGGCGTCGGCGGCGGCGCGGCCCACACGGGCGCGGGCGACGTCGCCGCCCGGCATCTCCCCGGCACCCGAGCCGCCGTCCGGCACACTCTGATGAACGCGGAGAATACGGCGGAGAAGAACACGGCGGAGAAGAACACGGCGGAGAAGAACACGGCGGAGAAGAACACGGCGGAGAAGAACACGGCGGAGAAGAACACGGCGGAGAAGAACACGGCGGAGAAGAACACGGCGGAGAAGAACACGGCGGAGAAGAATACGGAGAGCAGCAGTGGAATGACGAGGCGCGAGTTGTGGCGCGGCGATTCGACGCGGCGGCCGCATTCCTCCTCACGGATTCGTGGCGTCGCTTTATGCGGGACGACGGGGCGCACACGGTCTCCGGGCTCCGCGGGAAACCGTGGTCGATCTCGCCTCAGGTCAGGGCCGCTTGCCCGATCCCGAGGACCGCGGTCACATTCGGGGGGTCGCTCCTTTGTGGAGGCATGATGACACTCCGTATAAGTTTCTCCAGCAAGATTCTCCGACGTCGTTGGCTTTCGACGATAACGACAAATGATCAGTCGTCAAGGAATTTCCGCACAGTTTTTCAGCTTCCGTGACGAGGCATGAGGTTCTCGGTCAGGCCGGCCGGCGGCGGTCACCTACTACGCCGTGACCGGGGGGCACCTCCGGCGGGCACAACACGAAGGACCCCGGGTGCTCCCGGGGTCCTTTCGCGGTTCGCCGACCGTGGCGGTGCGTCCGTCAGCGGACGGTGGCGGATGGGGGTGAGGGTTTTGATGTCGTTGCCGTTGCCGTTGCCGTCGTGAGGGTTGGTGGCGACTCGTGGTTGCGGGCCGCGTTGTTGAGCTGGCCCTGGGCCACGGAGACGATGGTGGAACGGCTGACCGCCGCGGCGGGCGCGGAGGAGACCATCACGCCGCCCAGCGAGACGACGGCCACGGCGAGGCTCAGGCGCAGAACGCGTGATAGGCGCGAGACCGAGCCCATGGGAAGGTGCATGGCCCGGAAGTCTCCTCCGGGCTGATCCAAAAGCGCCCCAATCCCGCTTCAGACCGATGTCGACCAGCGCTTGCTCCAGAGCGCAGCACAGGACCACGGCTGCCGGTGGAGCGGTGAGCGCGGCCTGACCCGCCGCCCCGACCACGGGATACGTCAGTGGAGCGGCCCTTGACTTCAGGTGGATGCGGAGGATTGATAGCGTTTGTCCGACGCGCAGTGTTGCAGCGAAGTCCGGTGCGAATCCGGCGCTGTCCCGCAACTGTCATAGCCAGGTCGCCTGCCTCTGCGCTGACGTCAACCCTCGTGGAAAAGGGTGATCCGTCGCATTCCGCGGGTCTCTCGGTTCCGACAGTGTGAAAGGACTTCTCGTGAGGCCCGTACGTACGGCCTTCGCGGGCGCGCTGCTGGGAACGCTCGTCCTGACCGGATGTGGTCAGAGCGGCACGACAGCCAGCACGTCCGCGGCCCCCGCCGCATCCCCCACCACCACCGCCACCACGGGCACCGCCACCACGGGCACCGGATTCCCGGTCACCGTCGAGGCCGCCAACGGCAAGGTCACCATCGAGCGCCGGCCCGAGCGGATCATCTCCCTCTCGGCCGTCCACACCGAGACGCTCTTCGCGATCGGCGCCGGCCCCCAGGTGATCGCCGTCGACGACCAGTCGAACCACCCGCCGCAGGCCCCCAAGACCGCCCTGTCCGGCTACAAGCCGAACGTCGAGGCGATCGTCGCCGAGAAGCCCGACCTGGTCATCCTCTCCGACGACCTCGAACAGATCGTCGCCCAGCTCGGCAAGGTGAACGTGCCGGTGCTGCTGGAGACGGCCCCGGCCGACCTCGACGACGCCTACGACCAGATGACCGACCTCGGCGCCGCCACCGGCAACCAGGACCGGGCCGGCGAGCTCGTGACCGGCATGAAGGCGTCACTGGCCAAGCTGGCCGCCGAGACGCCCAAGGACCACGAGCTCACCTACTACCACGAGCTCGACCAGACGCCCTACGCCGTGACGTCCACCACCTTCATCGGCCAGATCTACGGCATCTTCGGCCTCACCAACATCGCCGACAAGGCCCCGGACCCGGCGGGCGGCTATCCCAAGCTGTCAGCCGAGTTCGTCGCCGAGGCCGATCCCGACCTGATCTTCCTGGCCGACGTCAAGTGCTGCGGGCAGAGCAAGGCGACGCTGGCCGAGCGGCCGGGCTGGAAGGGACTGTCCGCCATCAGGAACGACCAGGTGGTGCAGCTCGACGACGACATCGCCTCCCGCTGGGGGCCGCGCGTCGTGGACTTCGCCGAGACGGTCGGCGCCGCGGTCGCCAAGGCGGCCGGCCGCTAGTGCTCTCCAGCCGCTCGCCCCTGGCCCGGCCCGGCTCGCGGGCGGGCGCGGAACACGGGCCCCTCCAGGCCCGCCCGTCCCGCGCCCGTCCGCTCCAGGTCGCCGTGGCGCTCGTCGTGCTGGCCGGCGCCATGCTGGCCGGCCTGCTCGGCGGCGCCGCCGACATCTCACCGTGGCAGGTGGTCCTGCAGGCGCTCGACTGGCTGCCGTTCGTGACGGTCGACTCCGGCCTCACCCCCGTCGAGCAGGGACTCCTGTACGAGCTCCGCCTGCCCAGAGTGCTCGTCGCGGCCGTGGTGGGCGGGCTGCTGGCCATCGCCGGGGCCGGCTACCAGGGTGTGTTCCGCAACCCGCTGGCCGACCCGTACCTGCTGGGCGCCGCGGCCGGCGCCGGACTGGCCGCGACCGTGGTGATCGTGTTGCTGCCCGGCCTGCCCGGCGGCGTCCCGGTGGCCGCCTTCGCGGGCGCGGTCGGCGGCGTCTTCCTGGCGTACGTCCTGGGCAACACCGCCGGCCGGGCGGGCGGCACGGCGACGCTCGTGCTGGCCGGGGTGGCGGTCACCTCGTTCCTGACCGCGATCCAGACGTTCGTCCAGCAACTGAAGGTGGAGGAACTGCAGCGGATCTACTCCTGGATCCTGGGCGACGTCGGCGGCGGGTGGGACCAGCTCTGGACGGTCCTGCCGTACGCCGCCGTGTCCTCCGTGCTGCTGATCCTGCACGGCCGCCTGCTCGACGTGCTGTCCGTCGGCGACGAGGAGGCCACCGGCCTGGGCCTGCGGGCGGGCGCGGTGCGGCTGGCGGTCCTGCTGGCCGCCTCGCTGGCCACCGCGGCGGCCGTCGCAGCCAGCGGCCTGATCGGCTTCGTCGGCATTGTCATCCCGCACGCGGTCAGGCGGCTCGCGGGCGGCTCGTACCGGATCGTGCTGCCGCTCTCGCTGATCGGCGGCGCCGCCTTCCTGGTGCTCGCCGACCTGCTGGCTCGCACCGTCATGGCCCCCGCCGAGCTGCCCATCGGGGTCGTCACCATGTTCGTCGGCGCGCCGTTCTTCGTCGCCGTGTTGCGGATGACCCGGCAGGCCGCCACGTGATCGAGACGACCTCTCTGTCCGTACGGCTCGGCGAGCGCGAGGTGCTCACCGAGGTCGGCCTCCGCGTCCGGCGCGGCGAGTGGCTGGCCGTCATCGGCCCGAACGGCGCCGGTAAGTCCACCCTGGTCAAGGCCGTCATGGGCCTGGTCGCCCACCGGGGCGAGGTGACGCTCGATGGCCGCCCCGCCGCCGCGCTGCGGCCCAGGGACCGGGCCCGCCTGGTCGCCTACGCGCCCCAGAGCCCGGCGCTGCCGCCCGACATGACGGTGTTCGACTACGCCCTGCTGGGCCGCACTCCGTACGTCTCCCACTTCGGCAGGGAGAGCCGCCACGACCGGGACATCACCGCGTCGGTGCTCGACCGGCTCGACCTGACCGGCTTCGCGGCCCGCCGGGTGGGCGAGCTGTCCGGCGGGGAGCGGCAACGCGTGGTGCTGGCCAGGGCGCTCACCCAGCAGGCGCTCGTACTCCTGCTCGACGAGCCCACCACCGCTCTGGACCTCGGCCACCAGCAGCAGGTGCTCGATCTGGTCGACCGGCTGCGCCTGGCCGACGGCCTCACCGTCGTCACCACGCTGCACGACCTGACCCTCGCCGGCCTGTACGCCGACACCCTGCTGCTGCTCGCCCGGGGTCGCGCGGTGGCCGCCGGCAAGCCCGCCGACGTGCTCACCGAGGAACTCGTCGGCACGCACTTCGACGCGCACGTGAAGATCGAGCCGGGCCCGGACGGGCGTCCCGTCGTCCATCTCGTCAGAGGAGGAACGTGAAACTCACCTACCGGGTCGAAGAGGGCGCGCGGCTGGGATCGCTGCTGTGGGAGTTAGGGCCTGGCCGGCGGGCGATCTCCTCGGCCATGCTCGGCGGCGGCATCGGCCCCCGCTCCTGGGTCTTGAACGCGCAGGTCGTGGCCGGCTACGCGCGGACGGACCCGGTCGAGCACCTGGCCGGGCTGGCGCCCCCGGGTGAAGGGGTGGGGATGATGACGGCCGCCTCCGTGGACCGGTACGTGACCGCCGAGGACGGGGGCGTGCGGGCCGTCGCCACCGTCGGGCTGCGCGTGCCGACGTGGGCCGCCGCACCCGAAGGCGCCGCCGACCCGGAGCTGGCCCCGATGCTGGGCGTCGCCCCGCCGGTGGGCACGATCAACATCATGGCCACGTTGCCGGTCGCGATGACCGACGCCGCGCTGGTCAACGCCGTCATGACGGTGACGGAGGCCAAGGCCCAGGCGCTGGCCGAGGCGGGCTTCGCCGGCACGGGCACCGCCTCCGACGCGGTCTGCGTCGTCGTATCGGCCGGCGGCACCGAGGAGCTGTTCGCGGGCCCCCGCTCGACCTGGGGCGCCCGGCTCGCCCGCGCGGTCCACGCCGCCGTCCGCCGCGGCGCCGAAGAGTGGCGGCCCTATGACAGAGAGTCAGGGAAGGTGGGGAAGTAGCATGTGCGCAAGGGCGTGATCCGTGACGATGGGTGGGTGACCGCATTGGCGACGACCGAACCGACGACTGGGCGCACGGTCCTTCCTGGCGTGCCACCCTTCTCTGTCGACGACCTGCTCAAGTTCCCGGATGACGGGAATCGCTATGAGCTCTTCAACGGGAGCCTACTGGTGAGCCCTGCCCCCACCCCGCTACACCAGCGTGTCATCACGCGTGCCTTGATCATGCTGGAGAACGCCGGCCCTCCGGATCTGGAGGCGCTGACCACCATCAACCTGCGGGTGAGCGACAAGGACTTCTACATTCCCGATCTCGCGGTCGTGCCGGTCACCTCGGTGGAGGCGGTGCGGCTCATGTTCTCGCCCGCTGACATCCGGCTCGCGGTGGAAGTGGTCAGTCCGAGCACGCAGGCGCGCGACCGGCTCCTCAAGACGGAGGCGTACGCGGCGGCGGGCATTCCGGTCTACTGGCGCATCGAGCTGGCCGAAGGCCCCACCGTCTACGTCTACGAGCTCGACGGCGAGACCTACCGGCCGCCCGCCGCTTACAAGGCCGGGAGCGTCGTCACCCTGCGCAAGCCGTACCCCGTCAGCTTCGACCCCGCCGACCTGATCGAGCGGCGAGACTGAGCGAGCGTCGCGTTGAGCGTGTCGTCCCGGTGAGATCCCCGCGGCGCAGCGCACGTGTCGACCTCGATGACGGGCGTCCGAGGCTCCCCGCGAAGCGGCGCCTGTAGAAGCCGCCCACCCGTCCTTGTGCCTACGGACGCCGCGTCGGTGGCCGGATTCGTGGCGTGGGCGACCCTGGTGACGAGCCCGGGGATCAAGTTTTCCGAGCACCCGCGTAACACCGGTGACGATTTCCGCGATGGGGTCTAGTGGGGGTGCTCAATCTCTTCGTCGCCGAGCCGGTCCGGCGCGGAGCCATTCCGGCGGACGTGCCGAGGCCGTCGACGCCGATCGCGTGGCCCGTCTGTGAACGTCAGGTGCTGAGCAAGCGCTTGTCTAGCGTTCATCTATTGACTTACGGCAGGTGATTGGGACCCTGAATCTATCCCTCGGAAAGAGGAGCGGAGATGGCGCGTCTCACAGCTCTGGCCGGCGGTGCCGCGGTGGCACTCGTGCTGCTCGCCCTGCCCGTGGCGGCGCACGAGCACCCCAGCGGCATCACCGATCTGGTGACTCCGGCCGTGGTGCGCGTCGAGGCCACCGCGCATGTCGAGATCACCCTGCTCGACCACATAGGTGACCTGGTGCACGTGGAACGGTCCTACGACGTGCCCATCGGCGTGGGCACGGGCACCGTGGTCAGCCCCGAGGGAGCGATCGTCACACTCACCCGGGTCGTCAAGAACGAACAGGACGTGGCCGTCTACGCGGCCAACCGGATCTTCGCCGAGCACCACGACGTGAAGATCCCGGCCGACTTCGAGCGGCACAAGCTCAAGGACGACCTGCTCGACAAGCACCTGCGGCAGTGCTACCCGCCCAAGTCGGCCAAGGCCACCTGCATCTTCGAGGTCAGCACCGACATCACGGTCTTCCCCAACGTCTCGCCGGCCGACCCCAAGGGTCTCAAGGCCGAGCTCGTCAAGGCCGGGCCCCGGCCCGACAGCCCCGCCGTGCTGACGACGTCGGGCCGGGTCATCGGCAGCGTCGGCCTGCCCACGGCCCCGCTCGCCGACAAGGTGCCCGACCAGCAGGGCTCGCCCACGAACATCGCGGGCTTCATCGGCAGGCCCGGCCCTGAGGTCAAGGAGACCGTCGAGATCGCCCACCTCGGCAAGGGCGGCGGCACCGGTGAGAAGGGCAGGCAGTTCGCCGACCCCGACAAGAAGGTGGACGAGCCGGTCAAGCTGGGCGGCCTGGCCGACCGCGGCCTGCGCGGGGCGCCGGTCATCGGCGACAAGGACGGCCACATCATCGGCATGCTCATCGGCGGCGGCAAGGACGCCAGGATGATCGGCGTCAGGGAGATCAACGCGGCTCTGACCAAGGCCGGGGTGACGCCGCGCAGAGGCCCGATCGACACCGCCTTCGAGGCGGCGCTGACCCGCTACCACACCAAGTACTACACCGAGGCCGCGCCGGGCTTCCAGCGCGTGCTGGAGCTCTATCCCGGCAATGTGGTGGCCGCCACGCTGCTGAAGGACTCACTGGCCAAGCGGGGCGGCCCCGAGGATCAGGGCACGAAGAAGGCGGCGGCGCCGGTGAGCCGGTCCACGCCGCTGTGGCCGTTCATCGTGGTGGCCGGCGTGCTGTTCATGGCGGCGGGCGCCGGGGCGTTCGTGCTGTGGCGGCGCCGCGCGCCCGAGGAGCCGCCGCCCGACCTGCCGCCACTGGCCGGCCAGCGTCAACCGCCGCTCGACGAGGGGTCCAACCAGACCGTGGTCGTGCGCAGGTCGCAGCCCTTCGCGATCATCCCCCAGCAGAAGCAGGTGCTCACCACGCAGGACCCGCCCGTCAAGTCCCAGGATCCGTCCGTCAAGTACTGCACGGCGTGCGGGATGCGGCTGGGGCACGCGCACCGGTTCTGCGGCTACTGCGGTAACCCCAGCGAGACGTGATGCAATTGAACGATAGATCCCTCATCGGCCAGGAGGTGGCCGGATATTACATCGAGGACATCGTCGGCAAGGGCGGCATGGCCGTCGTCTACCTGGCGCTCGATCCGAGGCTGAGCCGCCGCGTCGCGCTCAAGATCCTCAATCCGGTGCTCAGCGTCGACGACCGCTTCCGGCAGAGGTTCATCCTGGAGTCCAGGACGGTCGCCAGCATCGAGCACCCCAACATCATCCCGATCTACGAGGCCAACGCCGACGCCGACGGCGTGCTGTACATCTCGATGCGCTACGTCGACGGGCTCGACCTGCGCCGCCTCATCTACGACCGGGGGCCGCTGCCGATCGCGCAGGCCAACCAGATCTTCGTCCAGGTCGCCGCCGCGCTCGACGCGGCGCACGCGCACGACCTGATCCACCGCGACGTGAAGCCGGCCAACATCCTGCTGGCCGGCGATCACGTCTACCTGACCGACTTCGGCATCACCAAGCACCGCACGTCCATCTCCGGGCTGACGCAGACCGACCAGTTCATCGGCACACCGCGCTACATGTCGCCCGAGCAGATCAACAAGGAGCACATCGACGGCAGGTGCGACCAGTACGCGCTGGCCTGCGTGGTCTACGAGGCGCTGTCCGGGCGGCTGCCCTTTCAGCGCGACAACGACATCGCGCTGCTCTGGGCGCACCTGGCCGAGCAGCCCACGCCGCTGTCGCAGGTGCGGCCGGAGCTGCCGGCCGACGTCGACGTGGTGATGAACCGCGCGCTGGCCAAGTCGCCGGAGGAGCGCTACCCGAGCTGCGCCGAGTTCGTCACCGCGCTGCGCGACGCCATCAGCGGCCACCCGGCCGCGCCGCCGCCCACTCAGCTCTCCGGGGTGCGGCACCGCCGCCCGGCGCGCCCCGGCCGGCCAGGGCGGCTGCCGATCATCGCCGCCACGATCACCGCGGCGGTCGCGGCGCTGGCCCTGGTCGTGCTCCTGGTCATGACCCAGCGGGGTGATGCCTGGACCCGCTACCAGAGCACGCCGGCCGCGCCGCTGTCGTTCGAGCATCCGGCCGGCTGGAGTGTGCGGACCCACGGCGACCTCTTCGCGGTGGCCTCGCCGCACGTCGCCGAGTTCGAGACGTTGTTCGTGTCCGGCGCGGGCGCCGACTGGACCCCGGTGGTGCCGATCATCACCGACGACCCCGACGGCGCCGTCGGCGTCTACGTCCAGCTCTCCGAGACGCTCAGCACCACCGCCACCGACGTCCAGATGCGGGCGACCCTGGAGGGCCTGCTGCCCGGCAAGATCGACGTGAGCGGCCCGGTCACCGAGCAGGCGGGCACCAGCCCGGCCACCCGCTACACCGGCTCGCTGACCGACCGCAACAGCGGCGTGCGGCTCGGTTTCGTCACCTACATCGTCGACCGCCGGCCCGAGCCGATGATGCTGCTGATGTACTTCTGCGCCAAGAACAGCTGCGACGACGCCACCCAGGCCCGCATCAGGCAGAGCGTCCGGCTGTCATGAGCTTGTAACTGACTTGTGTACGGCTTGACCTGGGTGTTCAAAGGCGGGGGGCGCGGTTTAGCCTCCGGATGTGAGCATTCGAATCGTCATCGTCGACGACCAGGCGATGGTCAGGGCCGGGCTGCGCATGATCGTGGAGAGCGAGCCGGGCATGGAGGTCGTCGGCGAGGCGGCCGACGGGCGCGACGCCATCGCGGTCGCCAGGCGGACCCGGCCCGACATCGTGCTGATGGACATCTCGATGCCGCGGCTCGACGGGCTGTCGGCGGCCAGGGAGCTCCTCGACGCGCCGTCGCCGCCCAAGGTCATCACGCTGACCACGTTCGACAGCGACGAGAATCTCTACGCGGCGCTGCGCGCCGGCACCAGCGGCTTCCTGCTCAAGGTGTCGCCGCCCGAGCAGCTCATCGAGGCGATCCGGGTCGTGCACGCCGGTGACGCGCTGCTCGACCCGGCGGTCACCAGCCGGGTGATCGCCACGTTCGCGGGCCGGGCCGAGCCCAAGCCGTCGCCCATGCTGGACGGGCTGACGCCACGCGAGCTGGAGGTGCTCCAGATGCTGGCGCGCGGCATCACCAACGCCGAGATCGCCCAGGAGTTGTACGTGGGGGAGGCGACGGTCAAGACGCACGTGGCGCGGGTGCTGATGAAACTCGGGCTGCGTGACCGGGCCCAGGCGGTCGTGTTCGCGTACGAGACGGGCGTGGTGCGGCCGGGCGCTGCCTGAATCTCACCATTCGGGAGGGTTTGGTAGAGCATAGGTGCTCTCTGTGTATATTTTCCGTTGTAGGGCGGAAGATACAGGAGATATTTCATGCAGGCTTTCCCCAGGGTGCTGTTCGACGAGGCCCACAGCGAGTCGTGGACCATCCGGCGAGAGGTGGCCGAGACCATCAGTCCCGCCCACCCCGACGACAACAGCTATGCCCGCGCGGCGGCGGCGCTGCGGCACCTGGGGCACACCGTGACGGCCCGGACCGAGGGTGAGCTTTCGGCGGAGGCGCTCCAGGACCAGGACGTGCTGGTCATCGCGCACCCCTCGGGCGAGCGCTGGGAGCGCACCACCGGTTCTGGCAGCCCGGTCCTGTCCGCCGCCGAGCTCGACGCCGTCGAGGCGTTCGTGGCCGAGGGCGGCGGGCTCGTCGTGCTGGCCGAGGAGGAGCAGGACAAGTACGGCAACAACCTGGCCGAGCTGCTGGCCCGGTTCGGCGTCGGCATCGAGCACACCACCGCGCGCGACCCCGCGCACGCCCACCGTGACGTCGCCACCTGGGTGCTGGCCGAGCGAGCCACCACCGACGGCCTCCTCGCGGGTGTCAGAACGGCCTGCTTCTACCGCGCGGGTGTGCTCGTGCCAGGTGAGGGCGCCACCGTCCTGTTCGCCACCTCCCCGGCCGCCGCCCCCGCCGCCGCCCCGCTGGCCGTCGCCCTGCGCCACGGCCGGGGCCGCGTCGTCGTGTTCGCCGACTCCGACCTGTTCGGCGACGACTCGATCGACGACTACGACCACCGCAGGCTCTGGGGCAACGTCGTCACCTGGGCGGCCCGCGTGCCCGCCGCCACCGCCTCCGGGGATCGCGACGACACCAAGGCCGCGCTGTTCGCCGGGCTCGCCGCCGCTGTCGAGGAACTGCGGCCGCTCCAGGTCAAGGACGGCTCGGTGCCCGAGCACAAGGAGCGGGGCAAGGAACTGGTCGCGGCCGTCGCCGCCCGCGTGGGCGAGCTGGCGCCGTACTTCCCGCACGACGCCGCCTACCTCCAGGCCGTCCAGGACGACCTCGCCAGGTGGTCGGAGCAGGATCTGGGCGTCCCCGACTTCCTCGACTCGCTGGAGCTGTTCCACCCCGACACCCAGCGCGTCGACGGACTGGAGCACCTCGTGGTGTTCCCCATGTACACCCAGAACGGCAACGCCGACCGCAACCTCGAGGCCGTCTGGCTGCGCACCATCTGGCCCGGGTGGCTGGCCCGGCTGGAGGCGAACGGCTACGACAACCCGATGTTCGTGCCCGTCGCGTTCGAGGCGTTCACCGCCGGCTACGACACCCACTCGGCCGTGCTCTTCCCCGAGACGGTGGCCGTACGGCGGACTCCCGAGCGGTTCACCTGGGGCGCGATCTTCGCCGACCGTGAGGCCGCCAGGTTCCGGCGGGTGTCCCGGGCCGCCACCGAGACGCTCAGGCTGGACCTGCCGCCGGACGCGGCCAGGCTGCTCGACTCCCAGCAGCTCGCCCAGGACACCTACGTCATGTGGGACCTGATCCACGACCGCACGCACAGCCATGGCGACCTGCCGTTCGACCCGTTCATGATCAAGCAGCGGATGCCGTACTGGCTCTACTCCCTGGAGGAGCTGCGCTGCGACCTGACCGCGTTCGGCGAGGCCGTGCGGCTGGAGGAGCAGGGCGTGCCGCACGCCCGGTACGTCCAGCACGCCATCCTGTTCGACCGGCTCTTCCGGTTCCCGATCACCGGCGAGCGGGTGCGCAACTACGACGGGCTCGGCGGCCAGCTGCTCTTCGCCTACCTGCACCGCAACGACATCGTCCGGTGGACCGACAACCGGCTCACGATCGACTGGGAGCGGGTCGCCGGCGGGGTGGCCGACCTGCGCGGCGAGGTGGAGAAGCTCTACCGCGACAGCATCGACCGGTCCAAGCTGGCCCACTGGCTGGCCGCCTACGAGCTGGTCAGCGCCTACGTCGAGCCGCATCCGGCCTCCACCTGGGCCAAGGGCGTCGAGGCGCTGCCCGAGGAGCAGAAGGCCAAGGTCGACGCGGTGCTGCCGGATGAGTTCCCCCTCAGCATGTTCTACGAGGCGCTGCGCCGTAAGCTGACGGACGTGGTCGAATCGACTAAGGGGATCTGGGGATGATCATTCTGGTAACCGGCGCTGCGGGCCCCACAGGTCAGGCAGTGTCCGAATATTTCCGCAAAAACGGTGACACCGTGATCTCCGTCGACAAGGACGACGTCGACCTGCTCGACCGCGAGGCCGTGCTCGAACTGGCGGCCCGCGTCGAACGCGAGCACGGCGGCGTCGACGGCGTGGTGCACCTGGTCGGCGGCTGGCGCGGCTCCGGTAGCTTCGCCGAGACCCGGCTGGAGGACTGGAACGACCTGCACGACCTGCTGATCCGTACCCTCCAGCACGTGTCGCTGGCCTTCGAGCCGCTGCTGCGCAGGAGCCGGGACGGCCGGTTCGTGATCGTCTCGGCCAAGGCCGCCGGGCACCCCACCGCCGGGGGCGCCGCCTACGCCGCCGCCAAGGCCGCCGCCGAGGCGTGGACCCTCTCCCTGGCCGACGCGCTGCGCGGCACCGGCTCCGCCGCCGTCATCCTCGTCGTCAAGGCCCTGGTCAACGACGCCATGCGGGCGGCCAAGCCCGAGGCGAAGTTCGCCGGTTTCACCGACGTGACCGACCTGGCCCGGGCCATCGGCGGGCTCTACGACCGGCCCGCCGCCGACCTCAACGGCACGCGATTGGACCTCACCCAGTGACTCCCCGGCACGACCCCCTGCTCAAGGCGTTCGCCAGCGACAACTACGCCGGGGTGCACCCCGACATCCTGCGGGCCATCGCCGACGCCAACGGCGGCCACCAGATCGCCTACGGCGACGACGTCTACACCGAAGCGCTGCGCGAGGTCTTCCAGCGTCACTTCGGCGAGCAGGCGCAGGCCTGGCCGGTGTTCAACGGCACCGCCGCCAATGTCGTATCGCTGCGCGCGATGACCGCCCAGTGGGAGGCGGTCATCTGCGCGGAGACCGCCCACATCAACACCGACGAGGGCGGCGCCCCCGAGGTGGTGGGCGGCATCAAGCTGCTGCCCGTGCCCACGCCCGACGGCAAGCTCACGCCCGAGCTGATCGACCGCCAGGCGTGGGGCTTCGGCGACGTGCACCGGGCCCAGCCGCGCGTCGTGTCCATCTCCAACACCACTGAGCTCGGCACCGTCTACACGCCCGAGGAGATGGCCGCGATCTGCGCCCACGCGCACGAGCGCGGCCTGCTCGTCCACCTCGACGGCTCGCGGCTGACCAACGCCGCCGCCGCCCTCGAAGTCCCGATGCGGGCGCTCGCCACCGACGCGGGCGTCGACGTGCTCTCCTTCGGCGGCACGAAGATCGGCATGCTGTACGGCGAGGCCGTCGTGGTGCTCAACCCCTCGGCGGCCACCGGGATCGACTACCTCCGCAAGACGTTCATGCAGCTGTCGTCGAAGATGAGGTTCGTGTCGGCCCAGTTCGAGGCGCTGCTCTCCGGTGACCTGTGGCTGCGCAACGCCCGGCAGGCCAACGCGATGGGGCGGCGGCTGGCCGAGGCGGTGCGCGACCTTCCCGGGGTCGAGGTGCCGCGGCCGGTCGAGGCCAACGCGGTCTTCGCCGTCCTGCCCAAGGACGTCACCGAGCGGCTGCAGAAGCGCTTCCGCTTCTACACCTGGAACGAGGCGACGGGCGAGGTGCGGTGGATGTGCGCGTTCGACACCACCGAGGCCGACGTGGACGCGTTCGCCGCGGCGATCGCCGAGGAGCTGGCCTAATCGCGGGTGGCGAGGCGGGCGGCCTGCCAGCCGCCCATCCCGTGCACCGCGCCCCCCGGCGGCGTCGAGGCCGAGCAGAGGAAGACGCCGGGCAGCGGGGTGCGCCAGGGCGCCGGCGACCAGACCGGGCGGTTGACGAACTGACGCAGGCCGGCCAGCCCGCCCCCGATGTCGCCGCCCACCAGGTTGGGATTCCACGCCTCCAGGTCGGCCGGGCCCATCGCGTGGCGGGCCAGCACCCGGTCGCGGAAGCCGGGCGCGTAGCGCTCGATCTGCGCCTCGATCGCCCCCGTCATGTCCACGGGTGAGCCGTTCGGGACATGGCAGTAGGCCCACAGCGTGTGGCCGCCCCGCGTCGGATCGGCCGCGTAGGGCTGGGTGAGCAGGACGTACGGCCGGGGCGAGTGACGCCCGGCGGCCACCTCGGCCTCGCTCAGCGCGATCTCCTCCAGGGTGCCGCCCAGATGGACGGTCCCCGCCGCGGCGACGGCCGGATCGCGCCACGGCACCGGCCCGTCGAGCGCCCAGTCGAGCTTGAACACCCCCGGCCCGTAGCGGTAGCGCTCCAGCCGGCGACGGTAGCGCGCGGGCAGCTCGGCCATCTCCAGGAACTGCCGGGGCATCACGTCCAGCACGATCGTCTCGGCGCCCAGGCCGGTGAGCTCGTCGAGGCGCCGCACCCGGTGGCCGGTGACCGCCTCGCCGCCCAGCTCACGCAGCCTGGCCACCAGGGCGTCGGCCAGGAGCTGCGAGCCGCCCTTCACCAGCGGCCAGCCGACCAGGTGGGCCAGCGAGGCGAGCAGCAGGCCGTACCCGCTGGTGATGGGCGAGCGCAGGTCGAGCACGGAGTGCGCGGCCATGCCGGCGAACACCGCGCGGCCCTCGACCGTGCGCAGGGCCCGCCGGGCGAACGTCGTGGCCGACAGCGCCGCCGCGACCCCGAACCTCGCCGCGGCCGCGAACGCGCGCGGATCCGGCCGCCACGGCCCGAGCGGCTTCACCAGCAGGTCGACCAGCGGGAACCCGGCCCGCGCCGCCGCCCCGGCGGTCGCGTCCCAGACCGCGCCGTCGGCGCCGAGCCCCTCACGCGTGCGGCCGGCGTCGCGGTGCACGAGCACGGCCGGCCGGTCGTCGAGCGGATGCGCGGCCGCCACGCCGGGATGGACGAACTCGACCTGCCCCGGCCCGCGCCCTTCCAGTCCGAGCCCGCGCATCGCGGGTGAGGCGAGCGCCATCGCCATCACGGTCGCGCCGAGATCGTGCACCCGGCCGGGCAGTGTCAGCTCCGCCGACCGCAGCCCGCCGCCGAACTGTTCGGCCGCCTCCAGCAGCAGCACCCGGCGTCCGGCGCGGGCCAGCTCGATCGCCGCGACCAGCCCGTTGGGGCCCGATCCCACGACGACCGCGTCAACGCTCACGACTACGGCTGCGCGCCCCGATGCCCGAGCATGTCGGTCATCAGCTTGATCTCGCCGCTCTGCCCCTTGACGATCTTCTGGGCCATGTTGACCACCTCGTCGCGGTCGGACAGCTTCAGCAGACCCTCGGCCATCCGCACCCCGCCCTCGTGGTGGCGGATCATCAGCTGCAGGAAGAGCACCTCGGCCTCGGTGCCCTGCAGCTCCTTGAGCTTGGTCAGCTCAGCGGCGCTGGCCATGCCCGGCATCACACCGGGCTCGGCGGCCCCGGTCGTCGCGGCGCCGTGGCCGTGGCCTCGCATCCAGGCCATCGGCCGCAGGTCGGTCGACAGGCCGAGCCCCCACTGCTCCAGCCAGCCGATGAACATGCCGCGCTGCGTGGACTGCGTGGTGATGATGTCGAAGGCCAGGTTGCGGATCTCCTTGGACTGCGTCTTGTCCCTGATGATGAACGACATGTCGACGGCCTGCGCGTGGTGGACGCCCATGTCGCGGGCGAACCCGGCCTCGGCGGAGGTCTCGGCCGGGTCCGCGCCTCGGCCGAGCACGAACAGGAGGACCGCCGCGCCGGCGATCAGCACGGCGCCGGCGATGAGCAGTGGGTTCTTCGCAGGATTACGCATGGCGAGTCCAGCCTATCCATCTCGTACGAGAAGGGAGGAACGATCGCTTTCGACCGCCTTATTCTCCGCATACGCCCGGAGGGCATAGGGTGACCCGAGATTGGCAGGCTGATGGAGGAACGATGAAGGAGAAGGCGCAGGCGCGGCGGGAGCATCTGCAGCGGATGCGGGCCGAGCAGAAGCGCAAGGAGCGTCGCACCGCGTTCCTCATGTGGGGGTCCGGGGGCGCCGTCATCGTGTTGCTCGTCGGTCTGGTCGGTTTCTACCTGGTCAAGCAGTCTCGGGAGACGTCGCTCGACGCGGTGGCCAACTACTCCTATGACGGCGGCGACCACGTGTGGAAGCAGGTCTCCTACAAGGAGACGCCGCCCGTCGGCGGTGAGCACAACAACTACTGGCAGCAGTGCGACGTCTACGCCAAGCCGATCCACAGCGAGCACGCGGTGCACTCCCTGGAGCACGGCGCCGTCTGGATCACCTACCGGCCCGACCTGCCCAAGGCGCAGATCGACAAGCTGACCGAGGTGGCCACCTCGACCGGCCAGCAGGAATTCATGCTGATGAGCCCCTTCCCCAACCTTCCGGCGCCGATCGTGGCCTCGTCGTGGGGGCACCAGCTCAAGCTGGACAGCCCTGACGACCCCAAGCTGGGCGCCTTCATCAAGAAGTTCCAGAACGGCAAGGACACCCCGGAGCCCGGCTCCACCTGTGGTGGGCCGGACGCCATCACCACCACGGCCGACGTGGCTCCGCTGCCGCCCGAGCCGCAGGGACAGACGCCGATGGAGACGCTCTCGCCGAGCGCCAGCCCCACCGACCAGTGACGACCGGCCAGTGACGACCGGCCAGTGACGACGGCCGCCCGCCCCGGCAGGTTCTGACCCGGGGCGGCGTCGCCGGTCAGCCGGCCACCGGGCCGCCGCGCCACGTGGGCGGCGGCCGGTCGCCCACGGCGACATCGTAGGCCGCGCGGGCCAGCAGCCGGGTCGAGTCGAGCGTGGGCAGGGGAGAGACCTCCGGGGTCACCAGGAGCGGGATCTCGGTGCACACCAGCGCGACCGCGTCGCAGCCCCGCCCGGCCAGTCGTTCGACGACGCGCACGTACGCCCGCCTGGACTCGTCGGTGAAGACGCCGTTCACCAGCTCCTCGAAGATGATCCTGTTGACCAGGTCGCGGTCGGCCGGGTCCGGCACCTCGGTGGCGATGCCACGGGCGGCCATCGCTCGGGGGTAGACGGGGCCGTCCATGAGGTACGTCGTGCCGAGGACGCCGACCCTCCGGTGGCCGTCGGCGGCGGCCTGTTCGGCGACGACCTCGGCCAGGTGCAGGCCGGGCAGCGCGAGCTCCGGGCCAGGGTGTTCGAGGGCCAGGTGCGCGGTGTTGTCGGGGCAGGCGAAGAAACCGGCGCCCGCCCGGGCCAGCCGGTCGACGCTGGTCGACAGCGTGGCCCTGATCGAGGCGTGATCGCCCGCCTCCCACGCGGGCATGCTGCGGCCGAAGGCGATGTAGTCGAGGGTCACGTCGGGGTGCTCGTGGCGGCCGGTCCGCCGGAACCCCTCCTGGCAGTAGGCGAGGAAGCAGAGCGCCGCGCCCTCCGTGCTGTGGGCGACGATGCCGAGGTGTCCCATGATTGTCTCCGGATCGGCTCAAGGGTTCGTTAGGGCGAACGTCCGCGCACTAGGCTGAACGCGATGGACGGTGTTCGTCAAGCCGAACAGATCGACTTCTGGAGCGAACAGGTGAGAACCGGTTCCGCGAGCGAGGGCGTGCGGGCGCCCTCCGACCTCATCGGGCTGATCGCCGGGGCGATCCGGCGCGAGCGCGCCCGCGCCGGGCTGTCGCTGACCGAGCTGGCCAGGCGGGCGGGGCTGGCCAAGTCCACCCTCTCCCAGCTCGAATCCGGCACCGGCAATCCCAGCGTGGAGACGCTGTGGGCGCTCGGCTCCGCGCTCGGCGTGCCGTTCAGCGCGCTGGTCGATCCGCCGCGGCCGGACGTCCGGGTGATCCGGGCCGGCGATGGGCCGGTCGCCCACTCCGAGCAGGCCGGCTACGCGGCCACGCTGCTCGCCTCCTGCCCGCCCAACGCCCGGCGCGACATCTACCGGATCGTGGCCCAGCCGGGCCGGGCCCAGCTCTCGGCCGCCCACCCGCCGGGCACCAGCGAGCACGTGGTGCTGAGCAGCGGCCGGGCGCTGGCGGGCCCGGCCGAGGAGCCGGCCGAGCTCGGGCCCGGCGACTACGTCCGCTATCCCGGCGACACCCCGCACATCTTCCAGGCCCTGCGGGCCGACACCACTGCGGTGTTCGTGATGGAGCACCTCTGAGCGGGCGCTATTCGAGGACGTCCTCCAGCGGTATGGACTCCAGCCGGTGCGCCTCGGCGACCGGCCTGCTCGTCAGGCGTCCCTCGTGGGTGCTCAGGCCGAGCGACAGGGCCCGATCCTGGCGCATCGCGTCCCTCCAGCCCAGGTCGGCGATGGCCAGCGCGTACGGGAGCGTCACGTTCGTGAGCGCGTACGTCGAGGTGTGCGGCACGGCGCCGGGCATGTTGGCCACGCAGTAGAAGATCGAGTCGTGCACCGGATAGGTCGGCTCGGCGTGCGTCGTCGGGCGTGAGTCCTCGAAGCAGCCGCCCTGGTCGATCGAGATGTCCACCAGCACCGAGCCCGGCCTCATCCGGCTGACCAGCTCGCTGGAGACCAGCCGAGGCGCCCGCGCGCCGGGGATGAGCACCGCGCCGATCACCAGGTCGGCGCTCAGGACCGCCAGCTCGATCTCCAGCGAGTTGGAGGCGACGGTCTGGCAGTGGCCCTGGTAGATCATGTCCGCCTGGCGCAGCTTGTCGATGTTCCGGTCGAGCAGCAGCACCTCGGCCTGCATGCCGAGCGCGATGGCCGCCGCGTTCATGCCCGACACGCCGGCCCCGATCACCACCACGCGAGCCGCGTGCACCCCGGACACGCCGCCCATCAGCACGCCCCTGCCGTCCTGCGAGCGCATCAGATGGTAGGCCCCGACCTGTGGCGCGAGCCGGCCGGCGACCTCCGACATGGGCGCCAGCAGGGGCAGCGCGCCTTCGGGGGTCTGTACGGTCTCGTAGGCGACTCCGGTGACGCCCGCGTTGAGCATCGCCATGGTGCACGCCCGTGAGGCGGCCAGATGGAGGTAGGTGAACAGCACCTGCCCCTTGCGCATCCGGTGATACTCCTCGGCCACCGGCTCCTTCACCTTCAGGATCAGATCGCCCTCGGCCCACACCTCGTCCGCCTCGCCGACCATGGTCGCGCCCACCCCCTCGAAGTCGGCGTCGGGCAGCGCCGAGCCGACGCCCGCCCCGCGCTCGACGAGGACCTGGTGGCCGTGCCGGATGAACTCGTGCGCACCCGCCGGGGTGAGCGCGACGCGATACTCGTTGTCCTTGATCTCGCGGGGAACGCCGACCTTCATGGGGCCACTTCCGTTTCACCGGGCGCCGGTGGCTGCCGTCGCCCTGTCCTCGTTCCTCAGTTCCGCCGCCTGTCACGAGAGAATTGAGGATTGTTCTGCTGATTACCTGGGTTCTGCCCGTCCTCGATAAGCTCACCCGCAGCCCGAACCTCAGGATGGTGTCGTCAAGGATGGACAGCCCGGGAGAGAGCCCCTCCGCGGTCGAGGAAGAGCCGCAGGCCAGCCGAGTGACCACCATCGTGCTGATCGTCTCGCTCGTCCTGGTCGTGCTCCTGGCCGGTGTGGCCGGCACCGTGGCCGTGCTGATGACCAAGAGTCCCGACGCCCCGTTCCTCGGGGGCACGCCGCCGCGCCGGCTGGCCACGCCCATCCACTTCGCCCCGGTCCGCGAGACCAAGGCGGCTCCGTGCCCCGGCGTCCAGGCCGTGCTCGACGAACGGCAGACCACCTGCTACCTGTTGGAGGACGGGGTCACGGTCAACGCCGTGCAGCGGATCGCCCCGGTGCGCGAGAAGGACGGCACCTACTCGGTCCGCGTCGCGATCGCCCCCGCCTTCCGCGACAAGGTGGCCGAGCTCATCGACGAGCTGGTGACCGACCAGCGTCAGGTCGCCGTCGTGCTGGTGCCCGCGACCGTGGTGGCGGCGCCCATCGTCACCCAGAGCATGGACGGCGACAGTCTGAGCATCGCCGGGTTCACCAAGGAGGAGGCCGACGCGATCGCCGCCCGCCTCCTGGGCGACCCGGCGGGCGCGGGCACTCCCGGCCCGAACCCAGCTGACCCGGGCAACCCCAACCCCAACCCCGGCGACCCGAACACGGGCGACCCCGGCACGGGTGTCCCCAGCACGGGCGATCCCGGCACGGGCGTCCCCACCACCGGCGTGCCTGACACGAGCCTGCCCGTCTCGACGGGCCCGGCCGCCCTGGAGACCGGTGACCGCCCCACGCGCGATCGCCGCTACGCCAGCTGCAAGGAGGCCGTGGCGGCCGGCGACGGCCCCTACACCAAGGGCGTCCACCCCGAATACGCCTGGTACGTCGACGTCGACGGCAACGGCGTGGCCTGCAACACCCCCGACATCCGCTAGCGCTCAGCCGAAGAGGTTCTGCAGCGCGGAGATCCCGAAGTACGCGAGGAAGACCAGCGACACGACCCAGAGCAGCCACGGGATCTGGGCGCGCTTCCCCCGCGCCGCCTTGATGAGCGTGTAGGTGATCACCCCGGCACCCACCCCGTTGGTGATCGAGTACGTGAACGGCATCAGCGCGATCGTCAGGAACGCAGGCACCGCCAGTTCCAGGTCCTCCCACGGCACGTTGCGGCTCTGCGTCATCATCAGCGCCCCGACGAGCACCAGCGCCGGGGCGGCGGCCGCGGCGGGCACCACGGCCGCCAGTGGCGTGAAGAGCAGCGTGAGACCGAGCAGCGCGCCCGTCACGACGGAGGCCAGCCCGGTGCGCGCCCCTTCGCCGACGCCCGCCGCCGACTCCACGAACACCGTGTTGGCCGACGCGCTCGTCACCCCGCCGACGACGCCCGCGACGCCGTCCACGGTGAGGATGCGGCCCAGCCTCGGCACCCGGCCGCGTTCGTCGACCAGCCCGGCCTCGTCGCTGACGCCGATGATCGTGCCCATGGCGTCGAAGAACCCGGACAGCACCAGGGTGAACAGCACCACGGTGGCCGTCAGCGCGCCGGCCCGGGCGAACCCGCCGAACACGTCCACCTGCCCCACCAGCCCGAAGTCCGGCGCGGCGACCAGCGACTCCGGCATCCGCGGCGTCACCACGCCCCACGCCCCGGGCGCGATGGTGGCCAGCGAGTTCACCGCCACGGCCACCACGGTGGTCACCGCGATGCTGATCAGGATGGCCGCCGGGACCCTGCGTGCGTACAGGACGATCATCAGGAGCAGGCCGAAGCAGAAGACGGCGACCGGCCAGCCCGTGAGGTGCCCGGTCGCGCCGAGCTGCACCGGAGTGCCCGTCCCCGTGGTGACGAACCCGGCGTCGACCAGCCCGACCAGCGCGATGAACATCCCGATCCCGACGCTGATGGCGTGCTTCAGCGCCAGCGGGATCGCGTTCATGATCAGAGTCCGCAGGCCGGTCACGGCGAGCACGATGATGACCACGCCTTCGAGCACGACCAGGCCCATCGCCTGCGGCCAGGTCATGTGCGGGGCGGCCTGGTAGGCGACGAGGGCGTTCAGCCCCAGCCCGGCCGCCAGGCCGAACGGCGCGTTGCCGGCGAACGCCATCAGCAGCGTGCTGACGGCCGCGGCCAGCGCCGTCGACGTGGTCAGCTGCGCGATGGTGAGCCGGGCGCCGGTGACGTCCTGCGCGCCGGCCAGGATGATCGGGTTGAGCAGGATGATGTAGGCCATCGCCATGAAGGTGGTGACCCCGCCACGCACCTCGCGGCCGGCGTCGCTTCCCCGCCCGGACAGCTCGAAGAGCTTGTCGAGCACAGCCATCCCCCCTCATGATCAGGGGGAATCGCGGCAAACCTACCCGGCTGGAGAGATGATCACGCTTTCTCGTGCTTGCCGCCGCCCACCAGGGCGGCGAACTCCTCCAGCCCGATCTGGCCGTCGCCGTCGCGGTCTGCCGAGGCGATGAACGCCTCGATCTCCTCGCTGGTGGCGCCCTGGGCGCCCAGCGCCAGGTTGACCTGCCTGATCTCGGCGGCCGTCAGCAGGCCGTCGCCGTCGCTGTCGAACCGCTCGAACTCCGCCTTGGCCGCTTCACGCGCGTCCGTCATCGGAACCTCCCCGTCTGTCAAACCAGGGCGATATCTTCCGGTCTGATGGGAACGCGCGTCAACTCGCGGCCCGTCGCCGCCCGCACCGCCGCCGCGATGGCGGGCGTGGACGACAGCGTGGGCGGCTCGCCCGCCCCGCGCAGTCCGTACGGCGCGGCGGGGTCGGGATTCTCCAGGATCGTCGTCACCATCGGCGGCATGTCGAGGATGGTGGGGATCAGGTAGTCGGTGAACGACGGGTTCAGCACCTGTCCGTCGCGCAGCCGGATCTCCTCCATCAGCGCCAGCCCGAGCCCCTGCGCGGACCCGCCGTGGATCTGGCCCTCCAGCGCCTGCGGGTTCAGGATCCGGCCCACGTCCTGGACGGCGGCCAGCTCGACCACCTTCACCAGGCCCAGCTCCACGTCCACGTCCACCACGGCCCGGTGCACGCACAGGGCCAACTGGGTGTGCGAGTCGCCCTGCCCCGTCTCGGGGTGCAGCGGGTAGGTGGGCCGGTGGCGGTACTCCCGCGTCTCCTCGATCGGCCCGAACCTCTCCAGCGCCTCCCGGGCGGGCAACCCGTCGAACCGAGCCCGTACGGCTTCGCAGGCCGCCTTCACCGCGCCACCGGTGACATAGGACTGCCGGGAGGCCGAGGACGAGCCCGCCGAGCCGACCGCCGTGTCGGCCGTGGCCACGGTCACGTTCTGGACGCCCAGCTCGGTGCGGGCGATCTGGGCCTGGACGGTCACCAGGCCCTGCCCGACCTCGGCCGCCGCGGTGTGCACGGTGACGTGCGGCTCGCCGCCGACCAGCTCGGCCCGCACCCTGGCCGTCGAGTAGTCGTCGAAGCCCTCGGAGAAGCAGATGTTCTTGATGCCCACGCCGTAGCCGACGCCACGCCGTACGGACTCGCCGTGGGTGGTCTGCGAGACGCCGCCCGGCAGCGCGCGCAGGTCGGCGGCGGCCGGGCCGGGTAGCGGCATCGCCTCCAGCTCGCGCAGCATCTCGGCGAGCGGCGCGGGCGAGTCGATCACCTGGCCGGTGATCAGCGCCGACCCCTGCGACACGGCGTTGCGCACCCGGATCTCGACCGGCGACAGCCCGCACGCCTCGGCCAGGCGGTCCATCTGCGACTCGTAGGCGTAGCAGGCCTGCACCGCGCCGAACCCGCGCATCGCCCCGCACGGCGGGTTGTTGGTGTAGACGCCGGTCGCCACGACCCGCACGTTCGGCACCTCGTACGGCCCCACGCCCAGCGAGGCGGCGTTGCCGACGACCGCCGGCGACGAGGAGCAGTAGGCGCCGCCGTCGAGCAGGATGTCGGCCTTGACGTACACGAGCCGGCCGTCACGGGTGGCGCCGTGCTCGTAGCGCATCCAGGCGGGATGGCGGTGCACGTGACCGAAGAACGACTCCTCGCGGCCGTACACGATCTTCACGGGCCGGTTCAGCCGCAACGCCAGCATGCAGGCGTGCACCTGCATCGACAGGTCCTCCCGGGCCCCGAAGGCGCCGCCCACCCCGGAGAGCGTCAGCCGTACCTTCTCCCGCGGCAGGCCGAGGCACGGCGCGAGCTGGTCGCGGTCAACGTGCAGCCACTGGGTGGCGATGTAGAGGTCGACGCCGCCGTCCTCGGCGGGGACCGCCAGCCCCGACTCCGGCCCCAGGAACGCCTGGTCCTGCATGCCGACCTCGTACTCGCCGGTCACCACGACGTCGGCCTCGAACGTGTCGCCGACCACGACCGGCTGCCGCCTGACGAAGCTCGTGGCCGCGCGCGGGTCGGTCACCGCCTCGCGCGGCTCGTAGTCCACCACGATCGCCGCCGCGGCCCGGCGCGCGGTCTCCGGATGCTCGGCCGCCACCAGAGCCACCGGTTCGCCCTGGTAGCGCACCTGGTCGACGGCGAGCACCGGCTGGTCCTTCAGCTCCAGGCCGTAGTGCTTCTCGCCCGGCACGTCCTCGTGGGTGAGCACGGCGAGCACGCCCGGCATCGCCAGCGCGGGCCCGACGTCGATCGACCGGATCCACGCCGAGGCGTGCGGGCTGCGCAGCGTCACGCCCCACACCATGCCGTCGAGCCACAGGTCGGAGGCGTAGGCGAACTCGCCCGTCACCTTGAGCGTGGCGTCGGGCCGCCGCGCGCTCGCGCCGACGTCCTGCCGCGTCACACCCGCCGTTTCGGTCATCATCCGAGTAGAGCACCGGCGGGGCCGGTCAGCCTATGCGCGGGACGTGAAATCGGAGTCAGCACTTGACGGGATGCCTTGTATATTCCTCCAAGTGCGCATAAGGGACCTGCTGGCCGTCGACGGGCTGAGTCTCACGCTGCTCACCGGCGACCCCGGCCGCGAGTTCCACACCGTGCACATCACCGACCTGCCCGAGCCCGGACGCTACCTGTCGGGCGGCGAGCTGGTGCTCACCGGGCTCATGTGGCGGCACACCCCCGCCGACTCCGCCCGGTTCGTGGCCGCGCTGGTCGAGGCCGGGGTGTCCGCGCTCGGCGCGGGCCGCGCCCGGCTGGGCCACATCCCGGCCGACGTGGTCGCGGCCTGCGAGGAGGCCGGGCTGCCGCTGCTCGACGTGCCCACCGAGGTCTCCTTCCGGGCGATCGCCGAGCGCGTCGCGTCCCGCCTGCCCGGCGACATGCGCGCCGCGCTCGGCCGCCACCGCAGGCTGGTGGCCGCCGTCGCCGAGGGCGCCGGCCTGCCCGATCTGTTCGAGCTGACCGCCGCCGAACTCGGCGTCACGGGCGCGGTGCTCTCCGCGTCCGGCGAGGTGATCGTCGGCTCCGTGGACGATCCGGTACGGCTCGCGCGGGCCTACCTGACCGCCACCCGGCTGCCCTGCCCGGCCGGACGCCACACGGTCTTCGGCGTGGGCAGCGGACACCGGGCGGCGGGCTGGGTGCTGGCCTGCGACGGCGACCTGATGGACCGGGCCGACCTCGGCTACGAGCTGGCCGCCTGCGTGGCCCTTGAACGCAGCCGGATGGAGGAGGGCCGCCGGGTCGAGCGGCGGCTGACCGAGCAGCTCGTCAGGGCCGCCCTGGCCGGCGCCGACCCGGCCGAGCTCAACGCCGGGCTGCGCACCTGCGGCATCGACGCGGCGGAGCCGTACGCGGTGGCGCACGTCACCGTGCCGCGGCCGGACGCGAGACGCGGGCCCGGCCCGGCGGCGCTGGGCGGGCCGGTGCTGGAGGAGCTCCTGGGCCGCGAGGTCGTCGCGGCGGCGCACGCGGACGGCGCGGTGGCGCTGGTGCCGCTGCGCGGCACGACCGTCGCCGGGCTGGCGCAGCGGCTGCGCCGCGGCGTCGAGGTCCTGGCGGCCCTGCCCGACGGCCACGTCTGCGTCGGGCTGAGCGGCGAGCTGACCGGCGCGGCGGCCGTCAAGGGCGGCGTCGAGGAGGCCGGTCACGCCAGGAGGCTGGCCGAGGCCCGCTCGGGCGGCGTGGTGACCAGCGACGAGATCTACACGCACGCGCTCCTGCTGGCCACGGTGCCGGGCGACGTGCGGCGGTCGTTCGCCGGACGGCTGCTGGGGCCGCTGGCCGACTATGACCGGCTGCACCAGTCGGAGCTGGTGCGGACCCTGGGCACCTTCCTCGACTGCGCCGGGTCGTGGCACGCGTGCGCCGAGCGGTTGCACGTGCACGTCAACACGGTCCGCTATCGGATCAGGAGGGTCGAGGAGCTCACCGGCAGGGATCTGTCAGCGATGGCGGACAGAGTGGACTTCTTCCTCGCGCTGCGGGCGGGCTGATCGGGAGAAACCCGAACAGCGCCCCCCACCCCGCAGGCCGCGGTGTGTGCGGCGCCAGGCATGGACCTTCATGGTGGGGGACGTCGTCGGCCGTCAGTGCGGACGGCTCGGGCTAGCAGCAGGAGGGGACTTCGAATTGTGCCGATATCGCAGGCGCGACAGGAGACGAGTCGGCCATCGCGGTCGTAGCATTGCTTCCTACGGCCACCACGGCCGTGAGAAACGTGCCTACTACGGACAGGGCAATGCGCGTGCGCATGGGGGTTCTCCCTCGCCTATGTGTTGTTCGGACGTAATCATCTCAGGGAGTAGCAGCTGTGACTACATCTGACCTGGTCGGACTCCGCATCAAGACAGTGAGGCGGCAGCGCGGGCTGTCTCAGGCGCAGCTCGCACACCCAGAGTTGTCGGACAGCTACGTCTCCTTGATCGAGAGTGGCAAGCGTACCCCGACTCCGGCCGTCCTGGAGTTGCTGGCTCAGAAGCTCGACTGTTCGCTCTCCTATCTCCTCAACGGAGTCACCGCCGAGCAGCTGGAGGACATCGAGCTCGCGCTCGGTTACGCGAGGCTCGCCCTCGAGAACGGTGAGGTGCGGGAGGCCCGCACCCGCTTCGGTGAGCTGCTGGCGAACAACAACCTGACAGGTCTCACGTCGCTCCGTCAAGACACCGAATTCGGCCTGGCGCTGGCCATGGAGGCCTGCGGCGAGCTTGACGAGGCGATCGACGTCCTCAACAGGCTGCGGGCCGAGGAGCTCAGCGCGGAGCGCCACATCGACGTCGCGATCGCCCTGTGCCGCGTCTACCGGCAGAGCGACCGGCTGAGCGAGGCGGTCAAGGTCGGCGAGGCGATCCTCGGCGGTTCGGCGCGGCCGGCCTGGTCCGACGGGCTGATGGAGCTCGGCGCGACCCTGCTCATCGCCTACCTGCACAGCGGCGACCTGCTGCGCGCCCGCCAGTTCGCCGCCGAGCTGCTCAACGCGGCCGAGATGCTCAACACCCCCCGCTCGATCGTCGCGGCCTGCTGGAACGCCGCCGTCGTGGCCGAGAGCACCGGCCACGGTGAGGAGTCGCTGAGCTTCGCCGAGCGCGCACTGGCCATCCAGTCGGAGAACGGCCAGCCGCGCAGCCTCGCCCGCACCCGTGTGGCGTACGCCACCCTGAAGCTCCGGGTCCGCCCCGACTCCGTCGACGAGGTCCGCACCGTGCTGCTGCGCACCGAGCAGGAGCTGGCGCAGACGTCGGCGAGCACCCTCGACCGGGCCAACACCCAGGTCGAGCTCGCCCGCATCGAGATCATGGCGGGCAACCTCGAGCGGGCGATCGCCCACGGCCGCGCCGGACAGGAGCTGCTGCCGACCACCGCCCGCGCCCTGGAGGCCGAGGCCCACCTGCTGCTGAGCCGCGCCCACGGCGGCCTCGGCGACCTCGCCTCCGCCGAGCGCGAGCTGGCCGCGGTGCGTGAGTGGCTCACGCCGCTGCCCGACTCCCGCCGCGCGGCCGGCACCTGGTACGCCGCGGCCGAGACGATGGAGCAGCTGGGCGACACCCACGGCGCGGTGGAGGGATACCAGCGGGCCCTGGCCTGCGCCGGTCTGTGACTGAGTCCCGGACCGTGGGGCGGCGTCGGTAGCCTGGGGGTGCCATGAAGAGAACCCTGCTCGCGTCCCTCACCGCGATCCTCGCCGCCCTGCTCGTGATCGGCGCCGCCGTGCCCGCCCTGGCACACGACGCGCTCAAGCGCAGCGACCCGGCCAAGGACGCGACGGTCAAGACGATCGACGAGGTCACGCTCGAGTTCACCGCCAAGGTCCGCATGCCGTTCGTCATCGTCCGTGCCGCGGACGGCGCCGAGCACCAGCTCGGCGCCCCCGCGACCGACGGAGCGGTGGTGACGCAGCGGCTCGGCGGCACCCTGCCCGACGGCGCCTACACGATCGCCTACCGCGTCGTCTCCTCCGACGGTCACCCGGTGGAGGGCGAGATCCCGTTCACCGTCAAGGGCGCGCCGCCGACCGCCGAGCCGACCGCCGAGCCGTCCACGGCGCCGTCCACGTCGGCTGAGCCGACCGCCGCCCCCACCGCCGCGCAGACGGCAGGACAGGCGTCGCAGCCGGACGCCACGCAGGCGGCGTCCCAGGAGGAGTCCTCGGTCGCATTCCCCGTCTGGCTGCTCGTCGTCGTCGGAGCGCTGGCCGGCATCGGGGTCGGGTTCCTGCTCAGCATGCGCAAGAAGAAGCCGTGACCAGGGCCGCGCGTCTGGCGGTCGTCGCGTCCGCCGCGGCCGTCGCCGGACTGGTGATCGCCATGATCGTGGGAGGCGCGGCCTTCCCCCGGATCATCGCCGGGCTGCCCGACGCCGGCGTGATCACCCGGTGGGGGCTGCCGCTGTCCAAGCTCGCCATGGACGTGGCGGGCGTCCTCACCGTCGGCCTGCTGCTGACGGCCACCATGCTGCTGCCCAACGACAAGGGCGTGCTCGGCCGCGACGCGCTGCGCGACGTGCAGGCCGCCTCGTGGACCGCGGTGGCCTGGGGCGCCGCGGCCTTCCTCACGCTGCTGTTCGGCGTGGCCGACTCGTGGGGCCGGCCGGTCACCCAGGTGCTCACCGGCAACTACCTGACCAGCTACGCCACCCAGACCAGCCAGGGCATCGCGCTCACGCTCGTGGTGCTGTTCGCGATGGCGATCGCGCTGTTCTCGCGCGGGGCCATCACCGCGGGCGCGTCGGCCGCCCTGCTGGTGCTGGCGCTGGTGACGCTGCTGCCGCCGGCGCTCACCGGCCACTCCGCCTCCTCGCCCAACCACGACCTGGCCGTCTCCGGCCTGTCGCTGCACCTGCTCTCGCTCGCCCTGTGGGTGGGCGGGCTCGTCGTCGTCGCGCTGCACGCCGTGCGCGGCCTGCCTCGGCTCGACATCGCCGCCGCCAGGTTCTCCAGGCTCGCCCTGTGGTGCTACGTCGGCGTCGGCCTGTCCGGCGTGTTCAGCGTCATCGCGCGGCTGGCCAACGTCTCCGACCTCTGGACGTCGTCCTACGGCCTGCTGGTCGTGGCGAAGATCGTCGCGTTCGTGCTGCTCGGCTACGTGGGCTGGTGGCACCGGCAGCGCACGCTGGTGAGCCTCGGCGACGGGCGGCCCCACGCGTTCACCCGGCTGGCGGGCGGCGAGACGCTGCTCATGCTCGCCACCATGGGCCTGGCCGTCGCGCTCTCGCGCACCGCGCCGCCGCCGGTCATCCTGCCCGCCGACCGCGCCTTCGACCTGCTCGGCTTCCCGATGCCGCCGCCGATCACGGTGGGCAACGTCCTCTCGCTCTGGTGGCTCGACCTGTTCTTCGCGCTGGTCGCCGCCGCGCTGGCCGGCCTGTACGGCGCCGGGGTGGTCAGGCTGCTCAGGCGTGGCGACTCCTGGCCGTGGGGACGCACCGTGTCGTGGTTCGCCGGTGTGGCGATCCTGGTCTTCGCCACCCAGAGCGGCCTGGCCCGCTACGCCAAGGTCATGTTCGACGTGCACATGATCGAGCACATGACGCTGTCCATGATCGTGCCGATCTTCCTGGTGCTCGGCGGGCCCGTCACGCTCGCCCTGCGCGCGATCAGGCCGGCCGTCAGGCGGGGCGACCGCGGGCCGCGCGAGTGGCTGACGACCATCCTGCACAGCCGGGTCGTCCGGGTCCTCGCCCATCCGGCCATCGCCACCGCCCTCTTCATCGTCTCGACCTACGCGCTCTACTTCACGCCGTTGTTCGCCTCGGCCATGGAGGAGCACCTCGGGCACATCTGGATGACCCTGCACTTCCTGATCAGCGGGTCGCTGTTCTTCTGGGTCATCATCGGGGTCGACCCGGCGCCGCACCGCCTGCCGTACGTCGGCAAGCTCCTGACGCTGTTCGTGACCATGCCGTTCCACGCGTTCTTCGGGGTGGCGCTGATGATGACGGGCACCCTGATCGCGTCCGGCTGGTACGAACAACTGGGCCGCACCTGGGGAGAGTCGCTGCTCCAGGAGCAGCAGAACGGCGGGGCGATCGCCTGGGGGTTCGGTGAGATACCGACGCTCATCGTGCTGCTGACCATCGCCGTCCAGTGGTACAAGGACGAGGACCGACAGGCCCGCCGGGCCGACCGGCGGGCCGACCGCAGCGGCGCGGGTGACCCCGAGCTCGACTCCTACAACGCCTACCTCGCCCGCCTCAACCGTGCCGACAAGGGCGAGTAGCCGGATGGCCAGGGCAACATAACCGGAGGCAACGCGTCTCCGAGCCGCCGGGTAGCCTTGCCTGAAGGGGAGACGGGCATTACTTCCACAGCTGACGCGCAGCTCACCGGGGGATCGCGCGCGGCGCGGACGAATGCGGGCTCCGGGGGGCCTGCGATGCTCGGGTGCTCAGGAAGGCGAGTTGAGTTGTCCAAAGAGACACGCATGCGTGGGGGACGAAGCCTGGCCGAGGCGCTCGAATGCGATGTGACGGAGTGGTCCGAGCGCACCGGCATCCGTGTGGAGACGTGGGCGCTGCCCGCCACCGACGTGCCGTCGCGCATCGCGCAGGCGGTGCTGACCGCCATCCGCGAGGCGCTGGCCAACGTCGAGGCGCACAGCGGCGCCGAGGTGGTGTCGATCGCGGTGACCATCGGCGGGAGCGGCCTGCGCATGACGGTGAGCGATCACGGCGCCGGGTTCGACCCGGGCAGGGCCGTGGGGCGGGGCATCGCGCGGATGCGGGCCGCCTTCGCCGACGTCGGCGGCAGCCTGTCGGTCAACAGCGTGCCGGGTGAGGGCACCACGGTCACCGGCGCGGTGCCTAGGGCAGAGTGAGGATCTCGCTGCCGGTCTCGGTCACCATGATCGTGTGCTCGAACTGCGCCGTGCGCTTGCGGTCCCTGGTCACCGCGGTCCACTTGTCGGGCCAGATGTCATAGTCGATCGTGCCCAGCGTCAGCATCGGCTCGATGGTGAACGTCATGCCCGGCACCAGCTCCACCCGCAGAGACGGGTCGTCGTAGTGGGGCACCATCAGACCGGAGTGGAACGTCGTGCCGATGCCGTGACCGGTGAAGTCGCGCACCACTCCATAGCCGAATCTCTTGGCGTAGGCCTCGATGACCCGCCCCACCACGTTGAGCTGCCGGCCCGGCGCCACCGCCTTGATCGCCCGCATCATGGCCTCGCGGGTGCGCTCGACCAGCAGCCGCGACTCCTCGTCGACCTCGCCCACCAGGAACGTGGCGTCGGTGTCGCCGTGGACGCCGCCGATGAACGCGGTGATGTCGACGTTGACGATGTCGCCCTCGCGCAGCACGGTGTCGTCGGGGATGCCGTGGCAGATCACCTCGTTGATCGAGGTGCACAGCGACTTGGGATAGCCCTTGTAGCCGAGCGTGCTCGGGTAGGCGCCGTGGCCGATGAGGAACTCGTGGCCGACGCGGTCGAGCTCGTCGGTGGTGACACCCGGCTGGACGTGCTTGCCGACCTCTTCGAGGGCCTGCGCGGCGATCTGGCCCGCCACGCGCATCCGCTCGATCGTTTCCGGGGTCTTGACGTCGGACTCGCCGGTCTTGGGGCGCTTCTTGCCGACGTACTCCGGCCGCTCGATGTGGGCGGGAACCTTCCGGATGGGCGAAACTCGCCCTGGCTGGAGCAGTGTCGTCATGAAAGACGAGTCTACGGGGCAGAATGAGCCTCGTGAGCGATGGCCAGTGGTGGTTCTGTCTCAAGCACATGCGGGTCGAGCCCGAAAAGGGCTGCCCCAACAAGGACCGGATGGGTCCCTACGCGAGCGAACAGGAGGCCGCCGGCGCGCTGCAGCGCGCCGCCGACCGCAACAAGGCATGGGATGAGGCCGACCAGGACGACGACTGATCTCCGATCCCGGCCGGCTCGGCGATCACGGGGCGGTGGTGATCCGGACGAGCTTGACCAGGGCGACCACGCCGATCGCGGCCCACACCAGGTTGAGACCGGCCGACGGCCAGGCGTCGTTGTAGGCGCTGTTGACCATCAGGGTGATCGAGCCGACCACGTTGATGACCTGGTACGCCACGCTGTCCCCGGACAGCCGCGAGGTCGAGATGAGGCCGTAGCCGAGCACGAGCAGGCCCGCGCCGAGCCAGCCGAGAGCGTCGAGGAGAAGATCCATGAGGGCCATTGTCCGAACCTGATGATCTAAAGCGCAATTAAAGAAATCTGCATGAGGGCGTAAGCTCTCCTGCATGGAGATCGACCCCCGGCGATTACGGGTGCTGCACGAGGTCGCCCGCCGAGGCGGAGTGATGCGGGCCGCCGAAGCCCTCTACCTGACCCCCTCGGCCGTCTCGCAGCAGCTCGCCCAGCTTGAGCGCGAGGTCGGGCTGGCGCTCATCGACCGCTCCCAGCGCCGCGTCTCCCTCACCCCGGCCGGCCGGGTGCTCGCCGGCTACGCCGAACGGGTCGAGGACGAGCTGGCCGAGGCGCGTCGCGAGCTCACCCGCTTCACCGAACGGCTGGCGGGCCCGGTGCGGATCGCGGCCTTCCCCACGGTGATCAAGCACATGCTGGTGCCGGCCATGCGTGACCTGGCCGCCCGCCATCCCCAGATCGTCCCGATCATCCACGAGGTGTACGGTCCGCCCGCGCTGCAGGAGCTGAGACTCGGCGCCGTCGACGTGCTGATCACCGAGCAGGACATGAGCCTGCCCGTGCTCGCCCAGCCGTCGCTGGCCACCCACGCCTTCTACGTCGACGAGTACCGCATCGTGATGCCTCCGGACTGGCCCGACCCGCCCCGTTCGGTCGCCGACCTGGCGGAGGTGCCGTGGGTGGCCGGCGAGCCCGGCCAGGCGAGCGGGCAGGCGCTGGACCGCCTGGCCGGGCTGCACGGCTTCGAGCCGCGCAAGGTGCACGTCATCACGGACTTCGGGCCCACGCTGGCGCTGGTGGCGGCCGGGCACGGGGTGGCGATCGTGCCCGCGCTGGCCCTGCTCGACGTGCCCGAGGGCGAGGTGCGGGTCAGCGATCTGCGCGACGTTGGGTCACGGCGGCTGGACGCCGTCACGCGGATCAGCCGCACCCGGTCGGGTCAGCCCGACCCCGTGCAGGCGGTCGTGATCAGCGCGATCGAGGACGCCACGGTGGCCCTCGACGCCACCCTGGTCGGCCACCTCCAGCCGCTCTGACCTCGTCGCCGGGGTCAGTCGTTGACGTGCGGACCGCTGACCTTCTCCAGCAGGCGGGCCAGTCGCTCACGCAGGCCGGGACGCCGGGGCTGCTCACCGGCGGCGGTGCTGACCAGGTGCTGGGCGCCGTCGAAGGTGACGGGCCCGCGCGCCGGCACGGCGATCGCGTCGTGGGCCAGCCCGGCCAGCTCGCCGTCGGCGCCCTCCAGCGCCAGGATGGTGGCCCCCGTACGGCGGGCGTCGTCGACGCGTTCGAGCAGCGGCACCGGAGCCTGGCGCTCGGTCACCACGAACAGCGTCTCGCCCCGCCCGGCCCGGTGGATGCGGTCGAGCCCGATCCGCAGGTGGGCAGGCGCGTCGGCGGGCGGAGCCCAGCGCACGAGCGTGGGAGTGAGCTGCGTCAGGCCCGACAGCCTCGCCTCGTCGTCGAGATGGGCGGTCAGGTGCCAGGGCTCCTCGTCGGGCGTGCCCACGAGCAGCAGGCCGCCCGGTGATCGCGTGGCCCGCAGCGCCAGGCCGAACTCCCGGGTGCGCTCGATCCAGCCCGTCTCGGCGAGAAGGTCTCGGAGCAGGGCCACCGATGCAGGGTCCATCAGACCATCGTGCACGACGGGCCCCGCCCACGCCGACCGGTTGGCGCACCCTGCCCGAGCAGGGGAGTCAGGTGGGGGTGGCCTGAGGGTGGTTTTGAGGGGGGATGGCATGATGCCGCCTATGACTGACGTGAGCGGACTTTCCATCGGCATCCTCGGCGGCACCGGCGACCAGGGGAAGGGGCTGGCGCGGCGGTTCGCGCTGGCGGGGCATCCGGTGCTGATCGGATCGCGCAGCGCCGGGCGGGCGCAGGAGGCGGCCGACTCGATCGGGCACGGCGCGCGCGGCGCGGAGAACGCGGTGGTCGCCACCGAGGCGGACGTCGTGATCGTGGCGGTGCCGTACGACGGGCACAAGGCCCTGCTGGAGTCGCTGCGCGCCGAACTGGCCGGGAAGATCGTCATCGACTGCGTCAACCCGCTCGGGTTCGACAAGAAGGGCGCCTTCGCGCTGCCGGTCGAGGAGGGCAGCGCCGCCCAGCAGGCCGCCGCCGTGCTGCCGGACAGCCGGGTGGTGGCCGCGTTCCACCACGTGTCCGCCGTGGTGCTGATGGACCCCGCGGTGGACAAGGTGGACCTCGACGTGCTGGTGCTCGGCGAGGACCGGGAGGCCACCGACCTGGTGCAGGCGCTGGCCGCGGTCATCCCCGGGGTGCGGGGCGTCTACGGTGGCCGGCTGCGCAACGCCGCCCAGGTCGAGGCGCTGACGGCCAACCTCATCTCGATCAACCGCCGCTACAAGGCGCACGCCGGCATCCGCGTCACCGACATCTGAGCGGACGGTCACAGCCGCCCGGCGGGCCGCGTCACGCACGATCAGGTCACAGACGCTGCCAAGTGAGGTCGCATCCGCTACCGTCGCCGCCATGCCCCTCGCCTTGATTCCCAGCCCTTCCGTGGGTGTCTGGCATCTCGGATTCATCCCGATCCGGGCCTACGCGTTGTGCTTCATCGTCGGAATCGTCTTCGGCGTCTGGCTGAGCGAGCGCCGATGGCGCGCCCGGGGCGGCGAGAAAGGCACGATCAGCGACATCGCGGTTCCCGGGGTGATCTTCGGCCTGATCGGCGCCCGCCTCTACCACGTCGTCGTCGACTGGCAGACCTACTTCGGCCCGCGCGCGATCAAGGAGCCCTACCAGGCGCTGTTCATCTGGGAGGGCGGGCTCAGCATCTGGGGCGCGGTCGCTCTGGGTGGCGTGGGCGTGTGGCTGGCCTGCCGCCGCCGGAGGCTGTCCCTCAGTGCCGTGGCCGACACGGTCGCGCCCGGCATCGCGTTCGGGCAGGCGATCGCCCGCTGGGGCAACTGGTTCAACCAGGAGCTGTACGGCGGTCCGACCACGTTGCCGTGGGGCCTGGAGATCGACCAGGCGCACGGAGGCGAGCCGGGCGTGCTCTACCATCCGACGTTCCTGTACGAGTCGTTGTGGAACGTGGCGCTCGGTTTCGGGCTGATCCTGGCCGGCAGGCGGCTCACGCTGCGACATGGCCGCCTGTTCGCCCTCTACGTCGCCGGCTACACGCTGGGGAGGTTCTGGATCGAGGGGCTGCGGATCGACCCGGTCGGCGGAGTGGACCACGCGGTGACGTTGCTGGGGCTGAGGATCAACCAGTGGACCTCGATCGTGCTGTTCGTCGGCGCGCTGGTCTACATCTGGGTCACCCGCCGCAAGGACACCGAGGAGATCCTGGTGCCGGCCTCGCCCAAGCAGGACGCCGGCTCTTCCCGACCTCGTCCGCCTGAATGACCGTCATGCCGTCGCTTTCGCGGTCGTACAGCTGATGCATGGCGGGTCGGCTCTCGGACCGGGTGAGCCGGACGATCCTCGACGAGCCGATGCCGTTCCACCGGAAGTCACGATGTGCGCGAGAGCTTCAGCAGCGCGTCGGCCACTCCCTCCGGATCGACGACCTGGTGCAGGTGCCGGCCGGGGGTGCGCAGCACGGGCCAGCCGCGCCGCGCCGCCTCCTCCGCCACCTTGTCGTACGGCGGGCCGTACCAGAGGCAGGCGCACCTGACCGTGTCCCACCCGGCGGGGACCGGGATGGACTGGGTGTAGGCGGCGAGCGGCAGGCGGGGCTGCTCCTCGACCACCCGCGCCCGCGTCGCCGGATCGGGCAGCAGGGCCGCGACGTCCTCCTCGCTCCACCAGTCGGTCCAGCGCGGCAGCACCCCGGACTCGTCGGCCAGCTCGCGCAGGAACGGGAGGAACGCCTCATCGGCCACCCGGACCAGCCCCTCGGCCGGCGGCAGGTGCGCGTCGGCGAACAGGCACGACACCACCCGCTCGCCCAGCCCCTCACGCACCACCGGGAGGTACAGGCCGGCGTTGCTGTGGCCGGCCAGCACGATCGCCGTCTCGGGTGTCGCCGCGCGCACCGCCTCCACCACCTGCGGCCAGTAGGGAGGCCCACCCTGGGCCACACCGGTCAGATCGGGCACCACGGCCGCCTGCCCACGGCGCTCCAGCGCGCGGGCCACCGGCTCCCACGTCGACGGACCCACGGACAGGCTGTGCACGAGCACGAACGTCGCCTTCATATCTCCAGCCTCGCGCAGTCGCCCGGTCGCCGGGAGCGTTGTCAGCTCTCGGCGGACGTCGGAGATCAGCGTGTGCCGGGAGGCGGGTCGCCGCGTCCGGGCACCCGGCGGCAGGGCGGGTCGAGCATTCTTTGTGTCCGCAAAATCTGACATTGGGGCTTTCAGGGGACATCCTTAAGGTTATGAGTGAACTCCATCCGGAAACGCGCGCCGTCCACCTGCCGCAGCCGCCGATCGAGGGCAGCCGCCCGATCGCGGTGCCGATCTACCAGACGTCCGGATTCGTGTTCGACGACCCCGCCGTGATGGCGGACGCCATGGGCCGCCCCGACGGCCCGTTCGTCTATGGCCGCTACACCAACCCCACCGTCCGCTCCCTGGAGACGGCGATCGCCGATCTCGAAGGCGGGGTCGCGGCCGTCGCCACCGGCTCCGGCATGGGCGCGATCAACGCCGTGCTGCTCGGCCTGCTCCAGCCGGGCGACCACCTCATCGCGCAGCGGGCGCTGTACGGCGGGACGGCCGCGATGATCAAGGAGCTGGCCGGCAGGTTCGGCATCACGGTCGACTATGTGCCCGAAGACGATCCCGCGGCCCTGCGCGACGCCGTGCGGCCCGAGACCAGGCTCGTCTACCTGGAGACCATCGCCAACCCGATCGCCCAGGTCGCAGACCTGCCGGGGATGTGCGCGGCCGCGCGCGAGGCGGGGATCGTGTCGGTCGTGGACAACACGTTCGCCTCGCCCGTGCTCTGCCGGCCGATCGAGCACGGCGCGGACATCGTGGTGCACTCCACGACCAAGTACCTGTCCGGGCACACCGACGTGCTCGGCGGCATCGCCGTCTTCGCCGGCGACGAGCTGTACCGCAAGGTCTGGCAGTTCGCGATCGAGCTGGGCGTCACGGCGGATCCGTTCGCGTCCTGGCTCACGCTGCGCGGCCTGCAGACCCTGGGGCTGCGGATGGAACGGCACTGCTCGAACGCCCGCCTGATCGCCACCCGGCTGTCCGGGCATCCCGCCGTGAGCGCGGTGCACTGGCCCGGCCTGCCCTCGCATCCGTCGTACGAGCTGGCCGGCAAGCTGCTGCCCGACTTCGGCGGCGTGTTCTCCTTCGACCTGGCCGGCGGCCGGGCGGCGGGGGAGAGGTTCATGGCCGCGGTACGCCTGGCACTCCTGGCCCCCTCGCTGGGCGGGGTGGAAACGCTCGTCCTGCACCCGGCGACCACGTCCCACCGGTCGCTCAGTGTCGAGGAACTGGCCCGGCACGGCATCGGCGAGGGCACCGTGCGCGTCGCGGTGGGCATCGAGCACCCTGAGGACCTCTGGGCCGACATCGAGCAGGCGTTGACACAGGATTGAGGCGCGTCAAGCAGTGGGTGTTCCACCGGCGCGACGAGGCGCGGATGGCCGAACTCAAACGGGCGATCGAGGAGGAGCTGTGACGTCGGTGACGTACGAGGACGTGGTGGGGGCGGCCGGGCGGATCGCCGGTCACGTGCTGCGCACGCCGGTGCTCGAGGTCGCGCCTGGCCTGTTCCTCAAGCTGGAGCTGCTCCAGCACTCCGGATCGTTCAAGGTGCGCGGGGCGTTCAACCGGATCCTGTCCGCCGGTCGGCTGCCGCCGGGCGGGGTGATCGCGGCCAGCGGAGGCAACCACGGGCTCGCCGTCGCCCACGCCGCCCGCTCGCTCGGCGTCCGCGCCGAGATCTTCGTGCCCGACGTGACCAGCCCGGTGAAGATCGCCGGGCTGCGCGCGCTGGGCGCCGAGATCACCCAGGGCGGGGCCGTCTACTCGGCCGCCGCCGAGGCCGCCGCCAAACGCGCCGCCGAGACGGGGGCGCTGGAGGTGCACGCCTACGACCAGCCCGAGGTGATCGCCGGGCAGGGCACGACCGGGCTGGAGCTGGTGGAGCAGACCGGCGGAGTGGACACCGTCCTGGTGGCCGTGGGCGGTGGCGGGTTCGTCGCCGGCATCACCCTCGGCGTGCGCGGCTCGGCGACGCGGGTGGTGGCCGTCGAACCGGTGCTGATCCCGACCCTGCACGACGCGCTGAAGGCGGGGCGGCCGGTGCCCGTCCCGGTCAGCGGGGTCGCGGCCGACGCCCTCGGCGCCACCCGGCTGGGCGGGCTGGCCTTCGACGTCTGCTCCCGGGCGGGGGTGAGCAGCGTGCTCGTGCCCGACGAGGCGATCGTGGCGGCCCGCCGTACGCTGTGGGAACGGCACCGTGTGGCGGCCGAGCACGCGGGCGCGACCGCCTACGCCGCGCTGCTGTCGGGCGCGTACGTTCCCGCCCCCGGCGAGCGGGTCGCGGTCGTGGTGTGCGGGTCCAACACGGACCCGGCCACCCTGGCCTGACCGGCGGCGCGCGCTTCGCGGGGGCGCGAACTGATCACTTGTACGCGGTCACTCGGACGCGGTCACTCGGACGCGGTCACTTGTACGCGGTCACTTGTACGCGGTCACTTGTACGCGATCGCTCGGACGCGGTCACTCGTAGGTGTGCTCTGGGGCGGGGAAGGCGCCGGAGCCGACGTCGGCGGCGAAGGCGCGGGCGGCCCGGTCCAGCTCCTCGCCCAGCGCCGAGTAGCGCTTGACGAACCTCGCCGGGCGTGGGGTCAGGCCCATGAGGTCCTGCCAGACCAGCACCTGCGCGTCGGTGCCGGCGCCGGCGCCGATGCCGACGGTGGGGATCGACAGGGACGCCGTGACCCGTACGGCCAGGTCGGCGGGCACGCACTCCAGCACCACCGCGAACGCCCCGGCCCGCTCCAGGTCCTTGGCGTCCTTCATGAGCTCGTCACCCGACTCGCCGCGGCCCTGGACCCGGTAGCCGCCGAGCGTGTTGACCGACTGCGGGGTCAGGCCGAGGTGCGCCATGACCGGCACCCCCGCCGCGACCAGCGCCTCGACCTGGGGCACCACGCGGCGGCCGCCCTCCAGCTTGATCGCGTGCGCGCCCGCCTCCTTCATGAAGCGGGCGGCCGTCTCCAGGGCCTGCGCCGGTGACGACTGGTAGGAACCGAACGGCAGGTCGGCCACCACGAGGGCGCGCGAGGAGCCCCGCACCACGGCCGCCGTGAGCGGGAGCAGGTCGTCGACGGTGACGGGCACCGTCGACTCGTAGCCGTAGACGACCATCGCGGCGGAGTCGCCGACCAGCAGGACGGGGATGCCCGCCTGGTCGAACACGCGGGCCGTCATCGCGTCGTACGCCGTCAGCATGGGCCATCTCTCGCCGCGTGCCTTGGCCGCCGCGATGTCGCGCACGGTGAGTCTGCGACCGCCGGCGCCGCCGTACAGCGTGGTGGAAGAGGACATGGGTGGACCCTCCAGAGAAAGTCTCGAGGCGCCCCTGTGGCGTCCCCGGACCTCTCCGATGATGCCACCCGCGAAACCGATGGCGAAACTGTCGGTACGCCTTGCCAGAATGGCTGCGGAGGTAAGCAATCATCATGGCAATCGAGCCTTACCGGCGCCTGTTCAGGCTGCCCGGCGTCCGGACCCTGCTCCTGGTGGGCCTGCTCGCGCGGGTCCCGGCCACCGCGACGGGCATGGCGTTGACGCTGCACGTCGCCCACGGCATGGGGCTCGGCTTCGGCCGGGCCGGGCTGGTCACCATGGCCAGCACGATCGGCATGGCCGTCGGCTCGCCGCTGTCGGGCAGGCTCGTCGACCGGCACGGGCTGCGGCCGGTGCTGGTCGTCACCACCGGGGCGCAGGCGGCGTTCTGGTCCTGCGCCTGGGCGCTGCCGTTCCCGGTGCTGGTCGGCGCGGCGGCGGTGGCCGGGCTGCTGGTGCTGCCGGTGTTCGGCGTGATCAGGCAGTGCCTGGCCGCCGTGGTGCCCCCGGAGCAGCGCCGGATGGGCTTCTCGCTCGACTCGATGCTGGTCGAGATCTCCTATATGACCGGCCCGGCGCTGGCCGTGGCCGGGGTGACCATGCTGGGCGGCGGGCCGACGATGATGATCATCGCGGTCGGCCTGACCGGCTCCGGCCTGACGCTGATCCTGCTCGACCCGCCGATCCGTTCGGCCGAGGAGCTCGACGAGCCCGTGGCGCGGGTGCCGCGACGGCAGTGGCTCACGCCGGGCATGGTCGCGCTGCTCGGCACCGCGGCCGCGGCCACGTTCGTGCTCACCGCGACCGAGCTGGCCCTGGTCGGCACCATGGAGCACACCGGGCAGACGGCGTGGATCGGGCTCGCCGTGGCCATCTGGTGCCTCTACTCCCTGCTCGGCGGCTTCGTCTACGGCGGGCTGAGCCGTGGGTTCTCGCCCCTGCTGCTCATCGGGCTCATGGGCGCGCTGACCGTGCCCGTGGGGCTGGCGGGCGGCGACTGGCGATGGCTGGTCCTCGCCCTGCTGCCGGCCGGGCTGCTCTGCGCCCCCGCCCTGTCCTCCACGGTCGAGGGGGTCAGCCGCTGGGTGCCCTCGGGGGCCCGGGGTGAGGCGATGGGCCTGCACGGCACCGCCCTGCTGATCGGTGGTGCGGCCTCCGCGCCCGTCGCCGGGGCGATCATCGACGCGCACGGCGCCACCTGGGCCTTCGTCATGGCCGGGCTGGTGGGGATGTTCATGGTGGTGCTCGCGTTGCCGTTCTGGCGGCGGCGCCCCGGAGTGGCCGGGGCCGTCATGGAGCCGAGCCTGGAGTCCGCCGCGGCACACTGACCCCCATTTCGAAACGGTACTGTTGCGTATCGAAATGGGTTGCGATACGGTCCTGTTGCGAAACTCGACCGTATCGAAATTAGGATGTGCTCATGGACGCGACGCAGGACCGGCTGGACCAGGGCCATCCACGGAGATGGGCGATTCTCGGCGTGCTGGTGTTCAGCCTGCTGGCGGTGGTGCTCGACAACACGATCCTCAACGTGGCGATGAAGACCATCGCCGACCCGGTCGAGGGGCTGGGCGCGACGCAGAGCGAGCTGGAATGGGCGATCAACTCCTACACGCTGGTGTTCGCCGGGTTGCTGTTCACCTTCGGCGTGATCGGTGACCGCACCGGGCGCAAGCGGATGCTCTTCATCGGCATGCTGTTGTTCGGGCTGGCCTCGCTGATCAGCGCCTACTCCCAGGATCCGACGCAGCTGATCCTGGCCAGGGCGGCGATGGGCATCGGCGGCGCCGCCATCATGCCGGCCACGCTGGCCATCATCTCCAACATCTTCCCGCCCGGTGAGCGGGGCAAGGCGATCGGCGTCTGGGCCGGCGGCGTGGGGCTGGCGATCGCGATCGGCCCCATCACGGGCGGGTTGCTGATCGAGCGCTTCTGGTGGGGCTCGATCTTCCTGGTCAACGTGCCGATCGTGGTGGTCAGCATGATCCTCATCGCCAGGGTGGTGCCCGAGTCGCGTGACCCCAAGCCGTCCAGGCTCGACCCGGTCGGCGTGCTGCTCTCCATCGTCGGTCTGGTCGCCGTGGTCTACGGCATCATCCGCGGCGGCGAGCTGGCCACCGTGACCAGCCCTGAGGTCTACGGGCCGGCGTTGTTCGGGGCTGCCGTGCTGGCGGTGTTCGTCTGGTGGGAGCGGCGCAGCGACCATCCGGCCTTCGACGTGCGCAACTTCACCAACCCGAGGTTCAGCACGGCCATCGGCATGGTCGGCATCGTGTTCTTCGCGATGATGGGCGGGATGTTCTTCCTCACCTTCTACCTGCAGATCGTGCTCGGCTACAGCCCGATCCAGGCGGGGGCGCTGATGATTCCGTTCGCGGCGGCGCAGCTCATCTTCGCGCCGCTCAGCCAGCGGGTGAACGAGCGGTTCGGGGCCAAGCTGTCGTCCACCGTGAGCATGATCGTGATCACCCTGGCGCTGGGCAGCTACGCGTTCCTCGACCAGCACACGCCGATCGTCCTGATCGAGGTCATCTTCTTCGTCCAGGGCGCCGCGATGGCCAACATCATGCCGCCCGCCACCACCGCGATCATGGAGTCGCTCCCCAGGGAGAAGGCCGGCGTCGGCTCGGCCATGAGCAACACCGTCCGCCAGGTCGCGGGCGCGCTCGGCGTGGCCGTGCTCGGCTCGGTCCTGTCCTCCAGCTACCGGGGCGAGATCGCCCCTGCCCTGACCGCGCTGCCGCCCGGCGCCCGGCACGCCGCCGGAGAGTCGATCATGGCCACGGCGGGTGTCGCCGAGAGCCTGGGCGCGCAGGGGCAGGCCCTGATGCAGCCCGCGTTCGCCGCGTTCATCGGCGGCATGCACGTCACGGCCCTGGTGTCGGCCGCGTTCACCCTGATCGGCGCCGCTGTGGTGGCGAAGTGGATGCCGGGCAAGGTCCGTCCGGTCCAGCAGGCGCGAACGAAGGAAACAGCGGCGGTAGGGTGAGGCCCCGATGACGATTCAGGAACCGGCGACGGCCCGCCCGGCGGGCCGCCCGCGCAGCGAGAAGGCCGAAAAGGCGATCATCGACGCCACCCTCGACCTGATCGGCGAGGGCACGGGCCTCGTCGAGCTGTCCATCGAGGCGATCGCGTCCCGGGCCGGCGTCGGCAAGACGACCATCTACCGGCGCTGGTCCAACAAGGAGGACCTGGTGGCCGACGCGCTGGCCACGCTCCAGGCCCCGCTGCCGCGGCTCGCCGGGGTCTCGGTGCGCGACGACCTGATCGTCCTGCTCGACTCGATGCGCAGCGAGGCGGGCCAGGGCCGCACCCGATGCGTGATGAACATCGCCTTCAGCGAGTCCGACCGCTACCCGCGGCTGATGGAGCGGTTCGTCGACATCGCGATCGAGCCCCGCAGGCAGGCGTTGCGCGAGGTGATCCGGCGCGGCGTCGCCTCCGGTGAGCTGCGGCCGGACATCGAGGTGGAGATGTGCATGGCCATCCTGTCGGGGGCGATGATCTGGCACCACAAGTGGGGCCCCGCCGGCGACCTCCCCGCCGACCTCGCCGAGCGGATCGTCGACCACCTGCTGCCCGGCCTGGCCGCCTGAGTTCCCTCTTCGGCGCCGTCCGGCCGCCCGTTCAGGCGGGGTTCGTCGCGATCTTGTGAAGATCTGTGCGGGTGGCCGTCAGAGGCTAGGCAAGAACGTGAGCCTTGTTCTAATCTCGCGCCCATGCCCTCCTTACGCAGGATCGCGATCGTCGTCGCCCTGGTGTTCGGCCTGCTGCTGGCCGCCGGCTCGGCCCTGGCGCACGAGGAACGGCCGGTCACGCTGCCGGACGGCACGGGCAGCGTGCCGGTCCTGCGCACCTCCGAGCCCGACCTGCTGGTCTGCAAGACCGGCGAGGCCGACTTCGAACGGCGGATCGCCGGTTTCCCCGCCGCCCTCAAGGAGCGCAACCGCACCCTCTTCGAGCGGTGCCGGCGCGACGGCTTCCGGCACCTCCAGGAAGCCGTCGACCAGGTGAACAAGCCCGGGATGACGATCGCGATCCTGCCCGGCCTCTACAGCGAAGAGCCCAGCCGGCCCGCCCCCACCGGAGACTGCGCCAACCTCCAGGCCCGCTGGTCCGACTGGGGCTACCAGATCCTCAGCTTCGAACAACAGCAGCAGTGCCCCCACAATCAGAACCTGGTGGCCATCCTCGGCAAGCGCGACCTGCAGATCGAGGGCACCGGTGCGAACCCGCTCGACGTGGTCATCGACGCCGAATACCACAAGCTCAACGCCATCCGGGCGGACCGTACGAACGGCATTTACTTCCGCAACTTCACCGCCCAGCGCACCACCTTCAACTCCCTGTACGTCCTGGAGACCGACGGGTTCGTCATCGACCAGGTCCTCACCCGGTGGAACGACGAGTACGGCTTCCTGACCTTCGCCAGCGACCACGGCCTCTACACCGACTGCGAGTCGTACGGGAACGGCGACGGCGGCCTCTACCCGGGCAGCGCGTCCAACATCAACGACGGCCGCGGCCACGACGTCCCCCGCTACGCCATCGAGATCCGCCGCTGCAAGAGCCACCACAACGCGCTCGGCTACTCGGGCACCGCCGGCGACTCGATGTGGGTCCACGACAACGAGTTCTACGACAACTCGGTCGGCGCCACCATGGACAGCCTCTGGCCCGACCACCCAGGACTGCCGCAGAACCACGCCAAGTTCGAGAACAACAAGATCTACGACAACAACGTGGACTACTACCGGTACATCCGCGACGGCACGTGCGCCAAGCCCCCGGCCCAGCGCGGCTACGAGAAGGGCGTGGTCTGCCCGCAGGTGGGCGTCCCGACGGGCACCGGGGTGCTCGTCGCGGGCGGCAACTACAACGTGTTCAAGAACAACCAGGTCTGGGGGCACCGGCGCGCGGCGTTCCAGCTGTTCGGTGTGCCGGCGTTCGTCCGGGGCGAGACAGAGCTGGCCAAACAGACCGACACGTCCAACTTCAACCGCTACGAGGGCAACGTCTTCGGCGTCAGCCCGACGGGGGAGCGGCGGCCCAACGGGCTCGACGTGTGGTGGGACGGCCAGGGCACTGGCAACTGCTGGCAGGGCGACACGGGCGGGTCCACCCCCGCCGTGCTCCCCGTGTGCGCGGCACAGGCGCCGGCCCTGTCCGGCGGGTCCAGCCGCTGGGTGGCCGAGCCGGTCAAGGTCGTCAAGCTGTACCTGTGCGCCGACTACAGCGCCTCGGAGGCGCGGCTGCCCGCCGGCTGTGACTGGTTCGGCGCGTCCGGGCTCGGCAAGCTGGAGACCCAGCTCGCGCTCGGCGGTTCGCTCGTGCTCGCGCTGCTCGCCGTCCTGTTCTGCGTCCGGTCGGGCCGCCCGGCCCGCCGCCAGGCCGGGGACCCCTCGGGCGACGGCGGGTCCCCGAAGACGGGCGCGGTCTCCGGGCGGGCGTACCGGCTCGTCATGGCCGGCGCCGTCGCCGGGCTGATCGGCCTGGCGCTCGACGTGGTCGCGGCGGCGGCCGAGGACACCCTGCTCGCGGCCGTGGCGCTGCTGCTCATGGCCGCCTGGTGGATCTGCCTGGGGGCCGCGCTGCGGGTGGGACGGCCGGTGTTCGGCTGGTTCACCATCGTCCTCGGCTGCCTGGCCGTGGCCGACGCCTACGACCGGATGGTGCAGCTGATCCCGCTGATCCCGCTGGGGCCGGGCTGGATCCGGGGGCTGCTCACCGGTGTGTGGGTGCTGTGCGCCGTCGTCGTCCTCGCCCCGCGCCGCCGCCCGGCCGCCGAACCGGCCCCGGCCGAAGCCGAGGTCCCCGCGTGATCGCTCAGACCGGGGCGTCCGCGGCGCGCCGGCGAGGCCGGAGCGCTCGCGTGACAGGAGCGGTCGCCGTGGCGGCGCTCCTGGTGGCGGGATGCGGGCCGATGTCGCGGACCCACCGCGACCCCGGCAACAGCCACGAGGTGGTCACGTCGGCGCCCGCTCCCGCGCCCGGCGAGGCGCACGCGGAGATCCGCGTCCAGGGCGGCCGGGTCAGCCCGCCGTCCGGCTGGCTGGAGGCCCGGCGCGGCCAGCCCGTGCGCATCACCGTGACCAGTGACGTCGCCGACGAGCTGCACGTGCACGGCTACGACGTCGAGGCCGAGCTGCCGCCGGGCGTGCCGGTCACCGTACGCTTCCCCGCGGACCTGACCGGGGTCTTCGAGGTGGAGACCCACGAGAGCAAGCTGGTCCTGACCCAGCTGGCGGTGAGATGACCGGTCTGCTGGACGGGGTGCTGGCGCACGGGGTCGGCTCGCGGAGCGATCTGCCCATCCCGGCGTTCTACGCCTACGCGGGGGCGTTCGCGGCGCTCGTCGTGTCGTTCCTGGCGCTCGGCCTGCTGTGGGCCGACTCCCGGTTCAGCGGTGACCGGGCGGGGCGCGTGGTGGCGCTCCGGCTGCCCGCCCGGCCGGCGCGCGTGCTGACCCTGCTGGCCGTCGTCTACACCGCGGGGCTGCTGCTGTTCGGCCCCGATACTGACAACCCGGCGCCGTACCTCGTGTACGTGCTGTTCTGGGTCGGGCTGGTGCCCGCGTCGCTGCTGTTCGGGCCGGTGTGGCGGACGCTGAACCCGTTCCGCCTGCTGCCCGACCGGCCGCGCCGCGCCCTGCCGTCGCGGCTCGGCTACTGGCCGGCCGGCGCCGGCCTGCTGGCCTTCACCTGGATGGAGCTCGTCGCCCCCGAACCCGCCGCGCCCCTCACCCTCCTGATCTTCTTCATCCTGTACGCCACCACGCAGCTGACCGGCACCCTCGTGTACGGCCACGCCTGGCTGGAGCGCGGCGACCCGTTCGAGGCGTACTCGACGCTGATCGGCCACCTGTCACCACTCGGCAGGCGGGCCGACGGCAGGCGCGTGCTGCGCAACCCGTTCGACGGCCTGGACGCCATCGCGCCCGCGCCCGGCCTGGTGGCCACGGTCTGCGTGCTGCTCGGCAGCACCGGTTACGACGGCTTCTCCACGGCCCCGGCCTGGGTGGACGCGCTCCAGTCGGGCCCGCTCGGCCGCACGGGGCTCGGCACGCTGGGCCTGCTCGCGGCCATCGCCGGCGTGGCCGCGCTCTACGCCGCCTGCCTGGGCGTGGCCGGGCTGATCGGCGGCGCGCGCGGCCTCGCGCCGAGGTTCGCCCACTCGCTGATCCCGATCGCGATCGGCTACCTGATCGCCCACTACTTCTCGCTGCTGGTCATCGAGGGCCAGCGCGCGGTCATCCTCACCCTGGGCCTCGACGCCGAGGTCGCCCAGGACGTCGTCAGCCCCGGGACGATCGCCACGGTGCAGGTGCTGGCCATCGTGGCCGGGCACGTGGCCGGTGTGGTCGCGGCGCACGACCGTTCCGTCCGCCTGCTGCCCCCGGCCAGGGCCGTCGCGGGACAGATCCCGCTCTTCGTCCTGATGATCTGCTACACCCTCGGCGGCCTCACGCTCCTTTTCGCCGCCTGAACCGGGCCGATGGGGATCACTCTGTCGGGCGGCTGTGCTCCCAGGCAGCGAGACGTGCTCACGATGCCGGGCGACCTCGCCCACATAAGCGGCGTTGATGCGCACCTGTTCAGTACCGGGCTGCTCGGCTGACGGCTTTCGTCACAGAGCATCGCCGACCACTCCTTTCGGGCAGCGATCATCGCCAGTGTCATCACCGCGTTGGAAGGCGGCGACCCCGAGCGCGCGGCGTTCATGAGTCTGTATCGAGTACCGCGAGCAGGGACACCAGAACGTGCAGCCGTGGATCGACAGCTCACTGGCCGCGCTGAAGACGCCGTCCGCCAAGCGCCTCGCGAACGAAGCGCTCAGCACAGGCTCACTGGAGTGGATGGCCCGCGTCCTCAACGGAGACCGGGACACCTGACCCATCGACGTCAGGATGTTCCGATTCGGGCAGGTCCATGAGCCTGCCGTGGTGTGGACGGCCGAGTTAGGGAAACAAGGTGAAGGCGTTGATGTGCCTCGGTTTCACGACGTGGAAGTGCCGGCGGTCCAGCGTGGCGATCTCGTGGACGTTCAGGCGCTCAGCCACGGCGACTACCGAGGCGTCGGCAGCACCCAACGGGAAGTCCGCGTAGGTCCGGACGAGTTCGGCCATGCGTGCGATGTCCTGAGTGACTACTGCTTCCAGGGTGAGGACGTCGTCGACGATCGACTGAAGGAATTGGGGCCTCGACTTCGGCACCGACACGGGATTCGACAAGCCAGCAGACCTCAGTGAGGATCGGGCCCGGTATGACGAGCGGGCCGGGGTGGCGTTCGAGGAAAGCGAGGCAGCGTTCGTGGTCGTCGTCGGCCTCGTTGAACAGCGCGACGAGGGGGCCGGTGTCGCAGACGATCACGAAGCGTATCCGCCGAGTTCGTTGCGGATGATGTCTTCTGAACGGGCTGCCAAGTCGTGTTCCGCGTGCATCGTCTTGGCGAAGGGGAATCGTCTGTAGCGGCCGTCTTCGAGCGGAGGGGCCTGTTGGGGCTGATGGGCCGGAACGAGCTGCAGAATGACCGCACGCACGGCTCGTGCCTGGTCTGGGGTGAGCCGATCGACCAGGCGATGAAGGTCTTCGTACTCTTCGTGCGCGGCGCTCATGCTCGCAAGTCTATGCCGCAGGGTCAGGGAGTCACCTGCTCATCCATTGTCCTCCCGTCAGGAGGGGATCTCGCGCCATCTGTTGGTGATGGGGAGGCGGCGGTCGCGGCCGAAGTTCTTCGGGGTGATCTTCGGACCCGGCGGATACTGCCGGCGCTTGTACTCGGCCAGGTCCACCAGCCGGATGACCCGGGTCACCAGGTCGGGGTCGTGACCCGCCGCGATCAGCTCGTGCGAGCCCATGTCCTTCTCGACGTAGTCGTCCAGCAGCCGGTCGAGCACCTCGTAGGGCGGCAGCGAGTCGGTGTCGCGCTGGTCGGGACGGAGTTCGGCGCTCGGCTCCTTGGTGATCGAGTTGTCCGGGATGGGCTGCTCGGCCCGGAGCAGGAAGGACGGGTCGGTGTGCTCGTTGCGCCACCTGGCCAGCTCCCACACCATCGTCTTCGGCACGTCCTTGATCGGCGCGAAGCCGCCGGCCGAGTCGCCGTAGAGGGTCGAGTAGCCGGTCGCCAGCTCGCTCTTGTTGCCCGTGGTCAGCACCAGGTGGCCGTGCTCGTTGGACAGCCCCATCAGGATCATGCCGCGCACGCGGGCCTGGAGGTTCTCGGCGGCCAGCCCGGACAGGCCGATCTCCTTCTCGAACGCGGTGACGATCTCCGCGATCGGCACGACCTGGGAGTGGAGGCCCTGCCTGTTGACCAGTTCCTCGGCGTCGCTCACCGAGTGGTCGGAGGAGTAGCGCGACGGCATCAGCACCACGTGCACCCGGTCGGGGCCGATCGCGTCGGCGGCGATCGTCGCGGTGAGTGCCGAGTCGATGCCACCCGACAGGCCGAGGATCACCGACTGGAAGCCGTTCTTGGCCGCGTAGTCGCGTACGGCCAGCACCAGCGCCGAGTAGACCTCCGCGTGCGTGTCCAGGCGCTCGGCCGGCGAGGGCGGCTCGGGAGTGTAGGCCTCGACGGGCGCGTCGGAGAGCACCACGCGGTCCACGGTGATCGTGGTGCCGTCGCCGGCGTCGTACGGGTACGCGCCGGGCTCGGCGTCCGAGACCGGCAGGTCGAGGTCGACGGTGAGTAGCTCCTCACGGAACTGCGCCGCCCGGGCGACCGGCTGGCCCGCCGCGTCCACCACGACGGAGTCGCCGTCGAAGACCAGTTCGTCCTGCCCGCCGACCTGGTTGACGTAGACGAGCGCGCAGCCCGCCTCACGCGCCCTGCGCGCGCACAGCTCCAGCCGTACGTCGTCCTTCTCCTTCTCGTACGGCGAGGCGTTCGGCACCACCAGCAGCCCGGCGCCGGCCCGCCCGACGACGGCCACCGGCCCGCCGTCCTGCCAGAGGTCCTCGCAGACGGCGATGGCGACGTCCACCCCGTGCAGCCGGAAGATCGGCAGCCGGTCGCCGCGCACGAAGTAGCGGTACTCGTCGAAAACGCCGTAGTTGGGCAGGTGGTGCTTGGCCGTGCGGAGGATCACCTCGCCCCGGTGGAGGACCGCGGCCGCGTCGAGCGGCGCGCCCTTGGGCTGGCCGACGCGCGGCGCGAGGCCGGCCCGGTCGACGTAGCCGACCACCACCGGAAGCTCGCCCAGCCCTTCGTCCCGCAGCCGGACCGCCGTCTCCTCAAGGGTCCTGATGCTCGCGTCCACGAAGGAGGTGCGCAGCACGAGGTCCTCCGCCGGGTAGCCGGTGAGGAACATCTCGGTGAACACCACCAGATGCGCGCCCCGGTCGGCGGCATCGCGGGTCCAGGCGACCAGTTTGCCGGCGTTGCCGGCGAGGTCGCCTACCGTCGGGTTCGTCTGGGCGAGGGCGATCCGCAGTTGTGCCACGCGACAAGACTAGTACGACCTGATTTTTATCGTTCAAGCGGCGAAAAGCGTGCTATTTCACGGCCACGGCTCCGGGAGTGACCAGGCCGGACTCGTAGGCGGCCACGACCAGCTGGGCCCGCTCGAACAGGCCGAGGTGGTCGAGCAGCGCCGCCACCTCCTCCGAGACGGCCGGCTCCGTGAGGCACAGGGTCTGCGCGATCTGCCGGTTCGTCAGGCCGCGGGCGACGAGTTTGAGCACGTCGATGCGCTCGTCGGAGAGCCCCGCGAGCTGCGGGGGAGAGGCCGGGTCGGTCCGGCCCGCGAACCCCGCGATGAGCCTCGTGGTGACCGCCTGGTCGATCAGCGCGTCGCCGGCGGCCGCGGCCCGGATGGCGGCCACGAGCTGCTCGGGAGGCGAGGTCTTGAGCACGAAGCCGCTCACCCCGGCCCGCAGCGCCGCGTAGAGGTTCTCGTCGCTGCCGAACGTGGTCATCATGATCACCTTGGGCGGGTGGTCGTCGGCCAGGATCCGGCGGGCCGCGGCCAGGCCGTCCAGGTGCGGCATCTGGATGTCGAGCAGCACCACGTCGGGCCGGAACTCCCGCACCGCCGCGATCGCCTGCTCGCCGTCGGCCGCCTCGCCGACCGGCTCCAGCCCCGGCTCACCGCTCAGCACGGCCTGGAGCCCGGCTCGTACCAGGGCCTGGTCGTCGGCCACCAGCACCCGCAGGACCTCCACCGGGCTCTCCACGGGAGGCGGGCTCGGCGGCGCGGGGATGTCCTCCACGCGCTGGGCCAGCATGTCGCTCTCCAGCCGCTGCAGCCCGCTGGTCAGATCCAGCCCCAGCTCGTCGCGCCAGACGGCGCGGGCCCGGCGCAGCGCGCCGAGCGCGTCGCCCTGGCGGCCGGTCCGGTAGAGGCCCAGCGCGAGCAGTCGCCAGGCCTCCTCACGCAGGGGATAGGCCGAGGCGTGCGCCTCCAGGTCGGCCACCAGCGCCGTCGCCCGCCCGAGCGCCAGCCCGGCGTCGGCCCGCCGTTCGACGGCGACCAGTCGCAGCTCCTCCAGCCGGCCCGCCTCCGTGGACGCCCACGTCAGGTCGGCGAACTCGGCCAGCGCGGGCCCGCGCCACAACCCGAGCGCGGTGTCCATGGCCTCCCACACCATCGCGGGCGGGCCGTCGGACTGCACGAGGCTCTCGAACCGCCACGCGTCGACCTGCTCGGCCGAGGCGCGCAGCGCGTAGCCGGGCGCGGCCGACACCAGCACCTCGGCCTCCTCACGCGGCGCCCGGCCGGGTTCGAGCGCCCGCCGCAGCCGCGAGACGTAGCCCTGGATGGTCGACAGCGCCTGGGCCGGCGGGGAGCCGGGCCAGAGCTCGTCGATGAGAGTGGTGACGGGCACGGCCCGGCCACCGGCGACGAGCAGGCGCGCGAGCACCGCTCGTTGCCGCTGGCCGCCGAGTTCGAGCGGGGCCCCGTCGGCCCAGGCTTGGAACGGTCCCAGCGCGGTGAAGGTCAGCATGGCAGGATCCAGGGTAAAGCCGAACGGCGTTCGCGGCATATGGCGCTTTTCTACAGCGGCAGGTCCGTGTGGACGGCGGTTCCTCCTCCTGGAGCCGGTCGCTGCCGCCAAAGTCGCCGCCGACTCTGCCCGCCGACGTCACCGCCGACCGACGGATCAACGCCTGGTCAGCGCCGCCTGATCGCCGGCCCGAGCGCGAGCATGCCCACGGCCGAGACCAGGCCCACTCCGCCGGTCGTGAACCAGAGCGCCGACGGGTCGATCTCGAGGAGCGCGCCGCCGAGCAGCGGCGCCAGCACCGCGGCCGCCGACCAGGCGAACCCGAACAGCCCTGAGTAACGTCCGCGCAGGTGAGGCGGGGCCAGCGTGGCGACGATCGTGCCCGCGATCCCGGCCGTGACGATCTCGCCCGCCGTCCACACGGCGATGGTGACGGCCAGCCAGCCTGTCGTGGTGACGAACGCGGTCAGCGCGAAGCCCACGCCCATGACGGCCAGCCCCAGCGCGAACGTCCTGGACGGATCGAGGCGGCCCAGCCACCCCGACACCAGCGGTTGCACGATGACGATGAGCACGCCGTTCAACGCCATGGCCATGCCGAACTGCTCGGTCGACAGCCCCACCACCGAGGTCATGGCCACGGGCAGCATGGTGAACGTCTGCGAGTAGAGCAGCGCGTTGCCCAGCACGACCGCGGTGAAGCCGAGCATCAGCCGGTCGCGCAGCACCACGCCGAACCCCCCGCCCGTCTCCTGCCGGTCGGCGGGCCTGGTCTCCGGGACCGCCCGCCAGACCAGCACGGCGAAGATCACGCAGCAGGCGGCGTCGATCCAGAACAGCCAGCCGAACCCCAGCCGGGCCAGCCAGCCGCCCGCCGTCATGCCGACGGCGTACCCGAGGTTGATCGCCCAGAACAGCAGCCCGTAGGCGCGCGGCCGCTCCGCCGGAGAGACGAGATCGGCGACCAGCGCGTTGGACGCGGGCCGGTAGGCGTCGATCACCAGGCCCAGCGCGAACATGGCCGCCAGGATCGCCGGCAGCGAGGTGCTGTAGCCGAGCGCGAGCATCGTGACGGCGGTGGCCAGCATGCCGCCCGCCAGCGTGGCCCGGCGGCCGATCCGGTCGGTGAGCACCCCCGCCAGCAGTTGGGAGAGCAGCGACCCCACGCCGAACACCGCCATCACCGCGCCCACCGCCGCCAGCGGCAGCCCGCGCGCCTGGGTCAGGTAGACGCCGGTGAACGGCATCACCATGGTGCCCAGGCGGTTGACCAGCGTGCCGCTCCACAGCGCCCAGAACGGGCGCGGCAGGCCGCCCAGCCGGGACTGCAGGAAACCGGGCTTCTCGCGGATAGTCGTCGTCACGGAGACAAGGGTGAGCAACTCGGTCCTGGCCCGCGAACGATTTAGTGCACACTAAAACGTGTGGTGATCTGGACGTTGAGACCGGAGGACGTGGCCCGGATCAGGTTCGCGTTCTCGCCGATGTGGGAGCTGGTGGCCAGCCTCCGCACGCTGCGCGACCCCGCCCGGCAGGCCATCCACCTGCCGTGGATCACCGGCGTGCGGGGTCACCTGGCCGGGCTCGACCTGGCCGAGTTGTTCGCGCTCGTCCCGCCGTCCGGCTACCTGGCCGACTTCCTCACCCCGCCGCCCGACACGCCCTACCCCGACTTCGCCGCCGAGCTCGACCGGGTCCGCCGTACACCGCCCGATGTGGCCGCGTACGAGGCCGGCCTGGTCGAGGGCGCCGACCCCGCCGTGATCGGGCGGTTCAGGGACGACCCGGAGGCCGGCGTGGCCAGAGTGGCCGGCGCGCTGGAGGCGTACTGGGCGGCGTGCTTCGCGGAGTACTGGCCGCGTGTCCGGGCGTTGCTGGAACGCGACGTGCTGCGCAGGTCGCGGCAGCTGGCCCACGGCGGGGCACGGGAGCTGTTCGCCGCGCTCGACCCGGCAGTGGTGTGGACCGGGGAGCGGCTGCTCGTCGATCGGCCGTGGTGCGAGCCGGCCGGACTACACGGCGACGGGCTGGTGCTGGTGCCGAGCGCGTTCTACTGGCCTTCGGTGGCGGTCATGTCGGCCCCGTACCAGTCGATGCTCGTCTATCCGGTGCTCGGCGTCGGCGGACTCTGGGAGGACGGGCCGCCACCCGCGCCGGGCGCGCTGGCGGCCCTCATCGGCCGGAGCAGGGCGCGGATCCTGCTCGCGCTGGCCGAGCCGAGCACCACCTCCGCCCTGGCCCATCGGATGGCCGTCACCCCCGGGGCGGTCAGCCAGCATCTACGCGTGCTCAGCGGCAGCGGGCTCACCGTGGGGATGCGGATCGGCAAGGAGGTCGTCTACCGGCGCACCGCCACGGGCGACGCGCTCGCCGCGGGCCCGTCCTGACGCCCGGCCCTGAGCCGCGCGCCCGTTTCAGGCATACCTGGCGGACTCCATCAGCCAGTCGAGGTGCGCCCGCGGCGCGGCCAGGTAGGCACAGGCCACCTTGCTGACGTCCCTGGCCGTACGCGGCCCGAACGCGTCGAGCGGCAGCCGCCCGGCCGCCTCGCGCATGTCGCCGCAGCGCTCGACGATCCGGTCGAGCACCCAGGCGACGGCTTGCCGCTGGTTCAGGCCCAGCTCGTGCATGGCGATCACGACCAGGTTGTGCCCGTCGCCGGCCTCCTTCGGCCGCGAGGCCACGTCGTTGCACCACGCCGTGACGTCGTTGCAGGCATCGACCAGCTCGCGCCACGGCTCGCAGCCGTGCAGCCAGGGCGGCACCTCGACCCGCAGGCACGGCTCGACCAGGTCGTACAGGTAGGGGCCGACCGTGGCCCGGCGCAGCGCCGGATACTGCTGCAGCGTCGGGATCCGGCCGGCCGCGCGGTTGGCCGCCTCCAGCCGGCAGGCGTCGTGCTGGCGCTGCAGGTTGACCGCGAACCTGGCCCGCCACAGGTCGCTCATCCGGGCGCTCGTCACCCGCCACAGATCGGCGAACGCGGCCTCCAGCGGATGCGACGAGGCGCCGGCCAGCATGCCCTGGAAGATCTCCAACCGGCCCTGTCCCTCGTCCATCTCGTCGTCCAGATGGAACAGCCACGTCAGCCACTGCGCGAACAGGGCCGCCGCGGCCGCGTCGAACCCGGCGAACGCCCGCCCGGCGATGCGGTGGAAGCCCACCCCCGGATCGGCCCGCAGCCCCGTACGGCGCGCCCAGTCGATCACGGCCGCCTCGATCGCGTAGACGGCCGGGTGCATGCGGCACGGGGCGGCCAGCGCCGGCACCCGCTCGGTGAGCGGCAGCAGCGCCCAGGCCGCCGGGCCGCCACTGCGCGGCGCCGGCGGTTTCCAGTGCAGCACGGACCGCAGCGCGGTCCTCACGGAGGTGATCACGTCGGTGCTCATAGCGGACCGAAGAGCCAGTTGCCCGCCGCGCCGGGGTCATCGCTCACGTAGAACTGCCGGGCCGCGAGGACCACCTCGTCCACGGTGAGCACGCCCCTGCCCGCCCGGTCGAGCCGGTCGAACGCCTCGTCCACGTCGTCGTAGGCGGTGCCGTACGCGCTCAGCAGCATGCGGAACTCCCGCGGCCCGACCATCCCGTCGCCGTCGCCGTCGCAGAGCTCGGCCACCGCCTCCATGGCCGGACGGAACACCGGGTCGTAGCGGTCGCCTGAGATGAACGCCTTGTCCATGCCGACGCGGAACTCCTCCCGTGAGATGCGGGAGTAGCCGTCGCGGCCGAGAGTCTCCATCAGGGCCGACCAGATCGCGTCGAACCCGCCGACGAGGCTGCTGCCGATCACCGAGGTGGGCGACTCGCCGAACCCCACCACGATGCGGGCGGCCAGCCCCAGTAGGTCCTCCCGCTCGATGACGCCTTTACCACCCGCGTCGATGTGGTCGAAGGCCCGATCGAGCTTGTGATTGAGCAGGTCCGTAGCCACCCATTGCCTCCCCCGAGACTGACTGCTTGATCACAGTAGGTCGGGCCGGACGGTTTGTCAGCGAGGCTCGCACCGGCACCCCCCGTAACCTGTGCGAAACACGGACACGGCATCCTGATAGGAGACCAGCACTGTATTCACAAGGGGACGCCTTGGATCGCCAGCAGGAGTTCGTGCTCCGCACGCTCGAGGAACGCGACATCCGGTTCATCCGGCTCTGGTTCACCGACGTGCTCGGCTTCCTCAAGTCGGTCGCGATCGCGCCGGCCGAGCTCGAGGGAGCCTTCGCCGAGGGCATCGGCTTCGACGGCTCGGCGATCGAGGGATTCGCCCGGGTCTACGAGGCCGACATGCTGGCCAAGCCCGACCCGGCGACCTTCCAGATCCTGCCGTGGCGCAGCGAGACGCCCGGCGCCGGGCGCATCTTCTGCGACATCCTGATGCCCGACGGCTCCCCGTCGCACGCCGACCCGCGCTGGGTGCTCAAGCGCGCCCTGGCCAAGTGCGCCGACATGGGCTTCACCTTCTACACCCACCCCGAGGTCGAGTTCTTCCTGCTGAAGAACCGTCCCGAGCCGGGCCAGCGGCCGGAGCCGATCGACTCCGGCGGCTACTTCGACCACACCCCGCACAGCTCCGGTCACGACTTCCGCCGTCAGGCGATCATGATGCTGGAGTCGATGGGCATCTCGGTCGAGTACAGCCACCATGAGGGCGCGCCCGGCCAGCAGGAGATCGACCTGCGCTACGCCGACGCGCTGACCACGGCCGACAACATCATGACCTTCCGCCTGGTCATGAAGGAGGTCGCGCTGGAGCAGGGCATCTGGGCGTCGTTCATGCCCAAGCCGTTCACCGAGCACCCCGGCTCCGGCATGCACACGCACATGTCGCTCTTCGAGGGCGACCGCAACGCCTTCTACGAGGCCGGGGCCGACTACCAGCTGTCCAAGACCGGGCGTTCGTTCATCGCGGGCCTGCTCAGGCACGCCGCCGAGATCACGGCCATCACCAACCAGTGGGTCAACTCCTACAAGCGGCTGTGGGGCGGGGCCGAGGCCATCGCCGGTCAGGGCGGTGAGGCGCCGTCCTACGTGTGCTGGGGCCACAACAACCGCTCCGCGCTCGTACGCGTCCCCATGTACAAGCCGCACAAGGGCGGCTCGACCCGGATCGAGTTCCGGTCGCTCGACTCCGCCTGCAACCCCTATCTGTCCTTCGCGCTGATTCTGGCGGCCGGGCTCAAGGGCATCGAGGAGGGCTACGAGCTCCCGCCGGCCGCCGAGGACAACGTCTGGACCCTGACCAGCGCCGAGCGGCGGGCCCTCGGCATCCAGCCGCTGCCGGGCTCACTGGACGAGGCCATCGCGGTGATGGAACGCAGTGAGCTGGTGGCCGAGACGCTGGGTGAGCACGTCTTCGACTTCTTCCTGCGCAACAAGCGGGCGGAGTGGCGCGAATACCAGCGCCACGTCACCGAGTACGAACTGGGCCGCTACCTGCCGGTGCTGTAGGCGGGGGCCGGCGGCTCAGGGGATCGTCCAGGTCACGGTTCGCGTCAACGCGCCATGGGAGTGGTAAGACCTGGCCCACCCGAGGGTTTCGAAGCGTCCGTTGTCGTCGTCGGCTGCTCCGGTGGCGGCATCGGTCTCTCCCCTGTTGAAGTTGTACCGCTCTTCGGCGTGGATGGTGATGGTCATCGTCGCCTGGTTGCCGCTGACCTTGACATCGGCGTTGCCCCACTGCACGTGTCCACCGAGCGTCTTGTCCCAGTTCTCCGTTGCGGCGGCCGTGTGAAGCACTCCACCCGTCATCTGGAAGTCGGTGCGTCCACTTTCTCGGTAGAGGCGCACGGCCTCGTCCTTCGCGGTTTGGATCCCTTGATCGACCTTTTCCCGGATCCCCCTGTCCTCGGTGTAGGCCCGTTCGTAGTCGATCTCGAAATCGGTGCCGGAGCCCGCCGCGTAGTGCTCGTAGGCGGCGAGCCCGTCCTTGAGATCGGGACGGATCAACTGGGCGCCGCGTAACCTCGCCCGCCAGGCGTACCAGCTCAGGTAGTCGCCTGGAGTCGGCTTCACGTCAGGGTCATAGGGGAACGGATGGTCATAGCCCAACACCTGAGGCCGTCCACTGCCGAAGCGGTAGCCTTCTCCGCCGGGGATGCCGTCTCTGGGGCCCATCGGGGGAGGCGAATGCTGGTCCGGGGCCTCTACGACCAGCAGCGCTGATGTCGCCAAGCTTGTGCGCACCAGCGTGCTCCACTTTGTCAGGTTGACGAAGGTGGGGGCCTTGGCGCCGAGTATGCGGCGCAGGCGGGTCTCCACCGCGCGGATCAGCTTCTGGCCGAAGGCCTGTTCGAGCCTGCGGCGTAGGGTCGCCACCGCCTTCCTCGCGAAGGCACGCAGGATGGCGATGGTGCCCCGGGCCTTGACGGCCGCGAGGCCGCCGGAGATCACCGCCGCGCTCGCCGCCCAGACCAGCGCGAAGAGCACGTAGGTCGCGAGCACTAGGAGAACGCCCTTGAGGATCTCGACGATCCTGGCGAACAGGTCATGGCCGTCGGCCAGGGCGTGCAGGGAGGCCGCGAGGCTCTTCAGGTGGCCGGCCTGGTCGCCCTCATCCTGGTAGTCGGCCCAGTAGGCGTTGAGCTCGTCGATGTGGTCGCCGGAGTTGTTCGTGGCGGCGTGCTTGATGGCGCCGTCAGCCGCCGGGTTGACCTCGTTCGTCAGGGAGGTGGCGCAGGTCCGGAGGGCGGCCCCGCACGCTCGGAGGTGGTCCTCGTCCTCTTGTGGCCATTCCACGCCGAGCAGGCTGAAGGGTGACTGCAAGTGGGCCGGAAGGGTCAGTGCCATCGGTCAGAGCGAGGGAACGTCGGGCGCTGTCCTGGGCGGGTCGACGATGGCCTGGGCGTCGAGCTCGCTTTTGTGAAGGGTGTGAGCCATCATCTGGATGCCCTCGCCGGTCAGCTGGAGGTTGCCGTGCAACCGTCCGCAGGCCTGCTGGAGCAGATCGATGATCCCGTCCATGGCCGTCCCGGTGACACTGCCCGCCCATGCCGTCTCACCCGTGCCATGTACGACCGCGAACGCGGCTTGGGTGCGCCGCTGGAACTCTGCTGAGACGTCCATCAGGTGCCGCCCCGCCTCCTCCAAGGGCCCGTGGTCGAATCGTAGGACGGTGCTCATCGTTCAGCTCCTACGGTGGTGTCCCATGTTGATCATCGACCTTAGCGGCCATGCACGGTTTTATCGAGACTCGCGGAATTCGAGCACCTAGACGGCTCGGACAGGACGTGGGCGCGATGGGACGTCCTGCGCGGGGCCGTCGTCTCCGGGTAGCCCCAGGCAGGATATTGGCCGTTTTATGTGCTTATGCGTTTTTTGTCCGGTTAGCTGGGCACGGCGAACTTGGACGAGGAACGTGAGCATCTGTCGACGATCGGGTGGCTCTCGTGGGCCACCCTCCAAGGACGGTAACCATGAAATGCGGGGCAAAGGTGGCGCTGGCCGTCGCCGCCGGATACTTCTTCGGGCGCCGCCGCAAGCTGCGGGCGGCGGCCACCCTGGCCGTGGCCGGCGTGGCCGGTGGGCTGAAGTCACAAAAGGGCGAACTGCTGCAGAAGGGGCTACAGGCACTCGGGTCGCCTGAGCTGAGCCAGGCCGCCGACCGCATTCGCGGTGACCTGACGGAGGCGGGCAAGGCCGCGGCCGTGGCTGTGACGAGCAAGCAGATCAACGCGCTCAGCGACATGATCCACCAGCGGGCCGAGGGGCTGCGACAGGCCGCCGAGCCTGCCGGGAAGGCTGCCGAGACGGCGGGGAAGGCTGCCGAGACGGCGACTGAAACGGTTTCGAAGGCACCAGGGGCCGGTTCGAAGGTGCCCGAATCGGGTGAGGCCGGAGAGGCCGGAGAGGCCGGAGAGGCCGGAGAGGCCGGCGAGGCCGGACAGAGCGGCGAGACTGGCGAGCCCAAGGCGGCCGAGGCCGCCGATCAGGGCGAGCGTCAGGAAAAGGGCCAGGAGGGCGAGGCTCAGCCGAAGGAGGAGTCCGTTCCCTCTCAGCGTGGCGCTCCGGTATCGAGGTGATCCCTGATGACAGAGGAATCGAAAGAGCCGCAGGGCGTCGTCGGGGCGCTCCCTCTGGACCGGCTGTCGAAGGAATGCCGCGGTCTCGCGGGGGCCATCGGAGCGAAGATGCTGGGCTCGGTGACCGACAAGGTCACGGGGGTTACCGGCCGGCTGACCAACTACGCCGAACGCGGCGATAATCCCGGCGCGAGCACTGCCCCGAAGGGTGCGGAGGCGTCCGAGGAAGCACCGGAGGAGAACGCCTCCGAGGAGCCGGGAAGTCCCGACGGACCGGGAAAGAACGCCGAGGAGTCGAAGGAGGACTCGCAGGGGCCGGGGGAGAACACGCCGGAAGAGGAGGGGAAGGAATCCTCCTCCAAGCCCGGAGTGCTGAGCCGGGTCGGGAAGGCGGTCAAGAAGGTCGTCGGCCGCGACGGCAAATCGGCAGGCCGAGCGGAAGGCGACAAGACCAGGGTGACGAACGTGGTCGAGTTCCTCGACGTCGGCGCCCCGATCAGCGTGGTCTACAACCAGTGGACGAATTTCGCGGACTTCCCGAGCTTCATGAAGAAGGTCGAGAACGTGAAGCAGGAGTCCGACGAGGAGCTGACGTGGAAGGCGCAGATCTTCTGGTCACACCGGACCTGGAAGTCGAAGATCATCGAACAGGTGCCCGACCAGCGGATCATCTGGCGCTCGGAAGGCGCGAAGGGATACGTCGACGGCGCGGTGACCTTTCATGAACTCACGCCCACCCTCACCCGGATCGTCCTCGTCCTGGAGTACAACGCGCAGGGGTTCTTCGAGAAAGTCGGGAACCTGTGGCGCGCACAGGGCCGGCGCGCGCGCCTGGAGTTCAAGCACTTCGGACGCCATGTCATGACGCAGGACCTGCTGCATCCCGAGGAGATCAAGGGCTGGCGCGGCGAGATCCACGACGGCCAGCTGGTCAAGGAGGACACCGAGGCCGCGGACGCCGAGCGGCCCGAGGGTGAGTCGGAGGGCGAACGGTCCGAGGGAGAGCAGCCCGAGGGAGAGCAGCCCGAAGAGGAGCGGCCTGAGGAGCGGCCTGAGGAGGAGGCGTCCCAGGAGGATCGGTCAGAAGACGAGCGCTCCGGCGAATCGCAGCGCGAGGCGGAGCCCGCGGAATCCCAGTCCCGCTAGAGGCCTCCCGAGCCCATCCACGTTCGGGGAGAGGAACACGTCATGTCCGACGATCTGCCAGAGGCCGCCACGGATCTCTCAGGCCCTCCGGAGCAGCCGCCCGCGCGGACTGGCCGGCCGCAGCAGAACGGGCTCGCGGACCCGGACGTCCTGCTGCGAGTGCCCACGGTCAAGGTCGAGAAGATCAACCTGGAGGTGGAGGACCTCCGAGCGCGCGTCTCGCTCGAAGCGGACGTGCTCGATCTGCTGAGACTGCACGTCGGCGTGGACGTGACGTTGGGGCGGGTCAATCTCGAGATCGTCGGCGTGGAGGCCAAGGCGCTGCTGAAGGTACGGCTCGACAACGTCGCCCTGATCATCCGGGATGTGCTGAAGACGATCGACAACAATCCGCAGATGCTGAACAACCTCACCTCGGCGGTGGGGGCGGCCACCCGTGACGTCGGCGCCGGAGCCGGCCGGGCCGTCGGCGAGGTGGGGAGGAGCGCGGGTTCGGCGCTCCAGGGGACCGTCGAGTCCGTGGGTGACGCCGCCCGCGACGTCGTGGGGCAGGTGCCGGAGACCGCCCGCTCCGTCACCCAGACCGCCGGCGGCGCCGTCCACGACGCGTCGTCCACCCTTACGCCACCGTCGGCTCCGGTGTCCGCCGCGACCCCGCAGCCGGGAGCGGCCCAAGCGCCCGCCCCGCCGCCGTCCGCACCGGACGTTCAGGACGAGGCCGGTCGAGACCGGGGCGAGCGCGAGCCGTCCGGCCCTGAAGAACGCGAAACCGAACCCCCCTCCGAGGAGGCGGAGGCCCGCACCGAGCGCGGGGAGGAAGCGAAAGCGCCGACAGATGTCGAGGGCGGTGCGGAGGGTGAGGGAGAGCCCGGCGAGAAGAAGCCCACAGGCGAAGCGCCTCCCACAGCCGAGGATCACCCCGAAGCCCAGACCGAACACGACGAGGGTCGCGCCCAGGGCGAGGCCGAGGGTCCCGCCGAGGACGAGGCCGAGGATCGACCCGAAGGCCGGGCGGAGCGTGACGAGAGCCAAACCGAGGCTGAGGGTGGTGATGAGGGCCGCGCCGAGGAGCAGGGTGAGGCTGAGGGTGGTGATGAGGGCCGCGCCGAGGAGCAGGGCGAGGCTGAGGGCGGTGATGAGGGCCGCGCCGAGGATGAGGCCGAAGGGCACGCCGAAGGCGAGGTAGGGGAGGCCGGCGAGGCCGCCGGTGCCGGGGAGCGGGACGAGGGCGAGGAGGGCCGCGCCGAGGAGCAGGGCGAGGCTGAGGGCGGTGATGAAGGCCGCGCCGAGGATGAGGCCGAAGGGCACGCCGAAGGCGAGGTAGAAGAGGTCGGCGAGGCCGCCGGTGCCGGGGAGCGGGACGAGGGCGAGGAGGCCCGCGCAGCGGAGCGCGCGCAGGAAGGCGACGACGGTGGTGGCGAGGGGCGTGCGGGCCCCGAGGCAGGAGAGCGGCAGGCGCTGGGGCCGGCGTTGAAGGGGCTGGGGAAGGCGGTCCGCAAGGCGGGCATGCGCCGGTTGCGGGACGTGACCGGCAGGAAGCGGTCCTGAGGTTAGCGCGGATGAGCGACAGGCGTCCCGACGCGTGGTTGACGGCGACCGCCGACATCGTGTTCGCCGCCACGGTACGAGCCGACCGGCTGCGGTTCGAGGAGGCGCCCGAGACGGCGGTCACGTACCAGGGCGAGCAGGAGTCGGGTGACGGCAGCCGCCGCGACGGACTGCCGGATCGCGTGGCGGAGCGAGAGGTCTACCGCGCGATCCGGGTCGACTACGTCATCGCGTCCAGGGCCCGGCCGCGGCGGAGCCGGAGCATCTAGAGACACTTCGAGGTCAGCCCGGTCGTCGGCAAGACCAACGGCGACCTCGGCCAGTGGTCGAGCGGCGGGGCGTCTCACGTGTGTGAGATCGGCACTTGTGTCCCCCGGGTCACATGCGTGCAATTAGAGTTCCGTATCTTACGGAAGCACGGCATGAAGCTGTGGCCGGTTTTAGGACGTTGTGTCCCTGTGTCGGCCGATGTGAGGGCACCCTGACGGACCTGGTCAAGTGGGGCTCAGGTAAAATCGGTCTGTTTTATTCGAAAATTGTGGTTCTTCGTCACCATGGGTGGCGAACAGAGGAGGGTGTGGCATGACGACGGCTGCCCTGCAGACCGTGTTGACCGTTCCCGAGCGTTTCCGGGGACCGGGTGGAGCCGCCAACGGCGGCTGGATAGCCGGGTCCATGGCCGATGCGCTCAACGGCAGCCGATCAGCCGTCGAGGTCACGCTCCACGCCCCCACCCCCTTGGAGACCGAGCTCCGCCTGGAGCACGTCGCCAACAGCGTCTCCCTGTCCGACGGCGACCGGCTGCTGGTCGAGGCCATCCCGGTGGCCGAGGACCTGACCGCTCCCGAGTTCGTCCCGTTCAACGACGCAGCCCGGGCCGAGGCGGGATTCGCCGGCTGGCACGGGCACGCGTTCCCCGACTGCTTCGCCTGCGGGCTGCGCGAGCCGGGCGACGGGCTGCGCGTCTTCCCCGGCCCGGTCGAGGGCACCGACCTGGTGGCCGCCGGCTGGCGGGTGCCGTTCACGGTGGCCGACGAGGACGGCGTGCCCGCCTCGATCATGGGCGCCGCGCTCGACTGCGTCACCGGCTGGGCCCATTTCCGGCCTGGTGAGTCCGCGCTGCTCGGGCGGCTGGCCGTGCAGATGCACCGGCGGGTGCACCCCGGCGGCGCGTACTCGATCGTGGCGCGCGCCACTGGCCGCGAGGGGCGCAAGCTGTTCGGCGAGAGCGCCGTCTACGAGGTCGACGGCACGCTCGTGGCCGCCGCGCGCGCGACCTGGATCGCGCCACGCTGACCGCGCCTGGACCGTGCCACGCTGACCGCGCCTGGATCGCGCCACGCTGACCGCGACCGCCGTCTTTGCCGCGAGCTGACAAACTCGCGGTCGCGAATCGTGCGCCGAGCCCACAGCGCCGCGCCGTGGAGCTGACTAGCGTCAGCGCACATGACCGTTTCCCGAGACCTCGCCGCCACGCCGGTGCCGTGGTTCGAGCGGGTCATGGTGGCGCTGTTCGTCGTCGTGCCGTTCCTGGCCGTGCTGGTGGCGGTGCCGTTCGCCTGGGGGTGGGGGGTGGGCTGGCGCGACCTGGCGATCGCGCTGGTCTTCTACCTGGTCACCGGGTTCGGCATCACGGTCGGCTACCACAGGCACTTCACCCACCGGTCGTTCGCCGCTCCGGCCTGGCTGCGGGTGGCGTTCGCGCTGGCCGGCGGGATGTCGCTGCAGGGGCCGGTGATCAGGTGGGTGGCCGACCACCGCAGGCACCACAAGTACGCCGACCGCGAGGGAGACCCGCACTCGCCATGGCGCTACGGCACCGGCGTGGTCGCCCTGGCCAAGGGCCTGCTCCACGCGCACGTCGGCTGGCTGTTCCGGGCCGAGCGCACGTCGAGGCGGCGGTTCTGCCCTGACCTGCTGGAGGACCGGCCGATCAGGCTGCTCTCACACGACCTCGCCTACGCGCCCGTCGTGCTGGCGAGCATGGCGCTGCCCGCACTGGCCGGTTGGGCGACGGGCGGCTCGTGGCTGACCGCGCTGTTCTGGGGCGGACTGGTACGCGTCTTCGTCCAGCACCACGTGACCTGGTCGATCAACTCGATCTGCCACACGTTCGGCACGGCGGAGTTCGCGGTCAGGGACCGCTCGCGCAACGTCTCCTGGCTGGCCGTTCTGTCGCTCGGCGAGTCATGGCACAACCTGCACCACGCCGACCCGACCTGCGCCCGGCACGGCGTGCTGCCCGGCCAGATCGACCCCAGCGCCAGGCTGATCCGGCTGCTGGAGCGGCGCGGCTGGGCGACCGATGTCCGCTGGCCGCAGCCGGCCAGGCTGGACCGGCTCAGAGCCCTGACGTGAGCCGGTCGGCCGGGACGCGGCACGCCTTCGGGCCCCGGTAGTCCTCCGGCGGAGGACGTGGCCGCGCTCTTGGGCCTCGGTAGTCCTCCGGCGACGGGACGTTGCGCGCCCTCCGGCCTCGATGCTCCTCCGGTGTCCGAAGTGACGTATGTCCAAGAGGATGGGGTTGCATATAAATTGTCCGTTATGCGGATCACGGTCATCGAGCACGAGGCGGACACCGGGCTGGGGTACCTGGCCGACTGGCTGGGAACGGCCTGCGACGTCGTCCGGCCGTACCTTGGCGAGGAACCGCCCGCGCGGGCGGCCGACGGGCTGATCGTGCTCGGCGGCGAGGCCGCCGCCTGGGAGGACGAGGACTACCCCTGGCTGCCCGCCACCCGCGACCTGCTGCGAGACTCCGTCGCCGACGGCACGCCCACGCTGGCCATCTGCCTGGGGGCGCAGTTGATGACGCTGGCCTGCGGCGGGACCGTCGAGCGGGGCGGCGCCGGGCTGGAGGTCGGCCTGTGCGAGGTCTCCGCGCTGCCGGCCGCCGCCACCGACCCGCTGCTGTCCGGGATCGGCGTCGCCGTGGCGATCCAGTATCACCGCGACGCGATGACGCGGCTGCCCGAGGGGGCCGTGCCGCTGATGACCGGGGCCCTTTACCCCAACCAGGCCTACCGGCTCGGCGAGAGGGCCTGGGCGGTGCAGTTCCATCCTGAGACCACGCCCGAGATCTTCGCCTCGTGGACCACGGCCTCGGGGCTCGACTCGGCCGAGCGGCTCAACGCCGAGGTCGAGGCGGCCGAGGACAAGCTGATCGCCACCTGGCGGCCGATGGCCGAGGCGTTCGCCGGCGTCGTCAGGGCCGCCGCCCACGGCTGAGCCGGCCGGTCACGTGTACTCGGCCTGCCATGAGACCCGCGCCCTGAGCTCGCTCTTGACGGAGAACACGCCGCCGCTGACCACGCCCACGGCGCGGCCCACCCGGCCCGGGCCCTTGGCGGGGGTCCAGCGGCCGTTCGGCTTCCGGTACTCGATCCGTACGCTGCCGGCACCGACCTTGGCGCCGGTGGACCGGTGGACCGTGCCGGTGTGCAGGAGGCACGTGACCGTGTTCCGGCCGCTCACCTGTGCGGTCGACCTGCTGGTGGACGTGATGTCGGCGTCGATCCGGGGCCGGGAGAACGCGGCGACGGTGACCGGCACGCTCTGGCTGACCGCGGTCTCGCCGTCGCGGCCCCCGATCAGCTCGGCGCGCACCCGCCCGGTGGTCGGCGTGCTGATCTCCGCGCTGAAGAGGCCGGAACGCCATTCGGTGACCGCTTCACCGATCTCCTCCCAGACGACCGGCACCGCGGTGGCCGTTTCGCCGGTCTCCAGCCCTTCGCCCGGGTCGAAGGCCCGGAAGGTGATCGAGACGAGCTGCCCGCCGTACGGGAGGGTGGCGGAGCCGTCGCGGATGAGCAGGTGACCGGAGGCGACAGCGATCTCACCCGCCGCGATGTCGCGCGGGACGACGTCGAACTCGGAGAAGTGCGCCTCTCCCAGGGGCGGGCCGCCGGAGACCAGGAAGGGCAGGTCGGTGAACACGTGGCCGGTCTCGACCGTGGCCCGCCAGAGGCCGGACCCGTCGCGCGGACCGAACCGGTGCGTGGCTCGCCAGGCGCCCTCTCGCGGACCGGGGGCGAAGCGCAGCCGGGTGAGGGAGCCGTCGGGCGCGGCGAGTGTCCCGGCCGGCTCGGACCCTCCCGTGAGGATCGCCTCGACGGTGGCCGTCGCCCCGTCAGGTCCCAGCCGGATCGGGTCCGGTGTGACGGTGATGTCCTCGACGAACGTCTCATGGCGTGGCATCGGTGATCCTTAGCGGGCGGGGTCAGCAGACCTTACGGGCGGGCACGTCGCGGATGTGACGGCTCCAGTCCTGAGCGGACAGGGTGGTCCCGGCGCGGGCGCAGACGGCCGCGGCCACGGCCGAGGGGTTGACCGGCAGGCTCCGCAGGGCTCCGTCGGTCCCGAGGCTGTGAAGGGTGCCGCCGTCGGGAGCGAAGGCCAGGGCCAGGACCCCGCCCGCGTGCGCGGGGACCGGCCGGCCGGTGAGGCCGCCGTCGGCGACGTTCCACAACCAGATCCGGCCGGTGGGCCCACCGGCCGCCAGGAGCCGCCCGTCCGGGCTGAAGACGACCACCTGGAACTGGTCGAATCCCTCCCCGGCGCCGGACAGCCGCCGCACCCGGTCCAGCGTGGCCGCGTTCCACAGGTCCACCCCGACCTCGGACCAGCCGGTGGCCACGAGGGCGCCGTCGGGGCTGAAGGCCAGGCCCAGCACGCCGTCGGCGTCCGGGCCGAACGGCCGCTGCCGGACGCTCCTGGGCGACAGGGTGACGACCCCGCTGTTGGCGGCCCCGTTGACCGCCAGCCGCCGGCCGTCCGGGCTGAACGCCATCACCTCGCCACCCGGCTGGGCGAGCGTCTCCAGTGGGACGCCGCGCCGCGCGTCCCAGAGTTGCGCGCGGCGCCAGGTCCCGGTCACTGGGGCGACCGCGAGCACGTCGTTCGCCGGGCCGAAGGCCAGCCCCCTCACCTGGCCGGCGTCGATCGGCAGGGTCCGCTCCAGGGTGCCGTCGGCAACGTTCCAGACGGACACCCGGGCCTGGTCGGGCGTGCTGACGGCGAGCAGCCGGCCGTCGGCGCTGAACGACATGACGGTGCCGGGCAGCGCCGCGCCGCCCAGCCGCCGCGGCGGCGCGCCCGCCGCCGGCAGCCGCCGCAGCTCGGTGCCCTCCGGCCCCTGCAGCGCGGCGTATCCGGCGCGCGGCCCGAACACCCCGGACACCGCGCGCGGGACCAGCGCGGCCGGGTCGGTCAGCCCGGCCAGGTCCAGCACCACCACGGTGCCGTCGGACAGCAGGCAGGCCAGGCTGCGGTCGCCGGCACCGAAACGCGGGTCGCCGCTCACGGCCCGGACGGGATGGTTCATGAGCCGGACGCCGTCGCGCGACCACACGCTCACGGCGCTCCCGTCATACGTGGCCAGGTAGCGGCCGTCCGCGTTGAAGCTCATCGCCACCGGATCGGCGCCGCGCAGCCGGGGGCCCGTCCATCGCGCCGCCGCGAGGTCCCAGAGGCGCACGTCGGGGCCGTCGGCCAGGGCCAGCGTCCCGCCGTCGGGGGTGACGGCCGCCGCCACGCCCTTCGCCGGGCCGGATCCGCCGGGCGTGGACACCGCCCCTCGCGCGTCCCTGACCTGGTAGCCGCGGTCCCGCAGCAGCTCGATCCGCGTACCGCCGCTCACCTTCAGGTCGGCCAGGCCGGTGGCCGAGCCCGCCAGGCGTGGCGGGCCGCCGCCCGCGAGGCGCCAGATCCGCCACTCGCCCGCCGGCGACAACGTGACGAGACCGTCCCCGGTCGCGTCGAAGGCCAGGTACGAGGCGCCCGCGCCGAAGGGCGGCCCGCTCGGCCGCCCGGTCGTCAGGTCCCAGAGCCGGACGGAACGGCGTCCGCCGATCGCGAGCGTCCGGCCGTCCGGGCCGAGCGCGATCATCCGGGCGTCCTCGCCGATGCCCGTCACCTCCCCGGCCAGACGGTGCGTGGCCACGTCATAGACGCTCGCCCGGCCGCCGCCCGCCGCGACGAGCGTGCTCCCGTCCGAGCTGAGGTCGTAGACGGCGGCGCCCTGCCGGGGCGGCGGCCGGAACACGTTGAGCTCCCGCTGGGCCAGCGACCCGCGCAGCTGCGCCAGCACCCGAGGGTCGCCGGGGGCCAGCCGCCAGGCGGCGACGCTCAGCAGCATCGCGGTGACCGGCTCGGTGGCCCGCAGCCGGTCCGCCTCCTCGGCGGTCCGCCTGGCGGTGCTCTCCACCCGCTGGGCGGCGTCCGCCGTACCGCGCGCCACCAGGATCGACACCGTGCCGATCACGACGGCGAGGAGCGCGGCGATGCCCGCCCTGACCTGCCTGCGGGACCGGCCCTGGGCCCGCTCCCGCGCCTCCGACGTGTCCAGGAACGCCCGTTCCAGGCGGTTGGCGGTGAGATGGCCGTCGCGCTGGGCCGCCCAGTCCAGCGCGGTCCGCAGGGCCGAGCCGCGGTAGAGGTCGGCGGGGTCGCGGCCGTTGGCCCGCCAGCGCATGGCCGCCTCGTTCAGGCGGGCGTGCACCCGCAGCCGCTCGCGCTCCTCCTCGACCCAGCCGCGCATCCGGTCCCAGGCGCGGATCAGGGCGGGGGCGGCCAGCGTCATGCTGCCGCCGGCGTGCTGGAGCAGGTCCTCGCGGACGAACGCGCCCAGCACCCGCCGCACCCGGTCCGGCGGGAGCGTGCCGTCCAGGAGATCGCCGACGCCCGCCCAGCGGAGCGTGTCGTCCGGGCCGTCGCCGGCCGGCACCAGCCGGAGCAGCAGGCCGGGCACGAGAGCCCGCTCCTGCGGGCCGAGCCGGGTGTAGACGCCCTCGGCCACCTCGCCCAGCGGCCGCTCGGCCGGTCCGGCGCGCACCTCGGGCGGCCGGCGCACCGCCCGCGCCGCCTCGCTGCCCGCCGCCAGCAGCGCACCGGTGCCGTCGCCACGGCCGAGCAACGCGGCCAGCAGCTCCCTCGCGTCCGGGCGCCGCCTCGGGTCGTCGGACATCGCCGCGTCCACCAGCCGCCGCAGCGTCCCGTCCAGGGCGGACAGGTCCGGCCGTCTGGTCACGATCTGGTGGTACGTCGCCGCCGGCGTGTCGGCGACGAACGGCGGCCGTCCCGTGGCCGCGAACAACACCACCGCGCCCCACGCCCACACGTCGGCCGCGCGGCCGGCCCGCTCGCCGCGCACCCGCTCCGGCGACAGGTAGGCCGGCGTGCCGATGGGCACCACGCCGTCGTCCGTGACGGTCGCGCCGTCCAGCCGGGCGATGCCGAAGTCGATCACTTTCGGCCCGTCCGGGCCGAGGACCACGTTCTCCGGTTTGAGGTCCCGGTGGACGACCCCCGACCGGTGGATCGCCGTCAGCGCCGTCGCCACCCCCGTGGCGAGCCGGTGCAACTCGACCGAGTCGTACGGGCCGCGTTCCCGCACCGCCCGCGACAGGCTGGGGCCGTCGACGTACTCACTCACGATGTACGGCTGCGCCGCCTCCAGGTCGGCCGCGATCACCCGGGCGGTGCAGAACGGCGCCACCTGGCGGGCAGCGGCGACCTCCTTGACGAACCGGCCCCGTGCCTCCTCGGCGCCGCCCCGGTCGAGCCGCAGCAGCTTGACCGCGACCCGTTCCCCGCTGGGCCCGTACGCCTCGTGCACGACGCCCTGCCCGCCGGCGCCGAGCCGCCTGCCCAGCCAGTAGCCCCCGAACTGCCGTGCCTCCTGCTGGACGAACGGTGCCTGAACCATCGCCTCCTCCGCCGGCCGGCCGGTGCGCCGCGTCTCCCGCGCGTGCCGGACTCCGCCGCGCGCGATGCCGGTCCACCCGCAGGTTACGGAGTACCCCGGCGCCGGCGCCCCAGGGAACGACCTAGGGATAACCCTGGATCATGCCGAGAGCCGCGCCTGGATCCGCGCGCCTGGGATCCGCGCGCCTGAGGTCCGCGCCGGGTCAGGATGTGCGCCAGCGCGTGGACGCCGCCCAGCACCAGCGGGAAGGCCGCCGTCGCGGCCCCGGCGGCGGGACCACCGCTGACCGGCACCCCGGCGGCCCGCAGCCGTCGCCACGCCCACACCGTGAACGGGATCACCACCAACGGCGCCGTCGCCCGGGAAGCGCCGTTCCAGGCGCGGTCGTGCTCGCCGTGCCCAGCCCGCCATCGTGGCCAGCTCCTCCGCGTCGTGCACCGCCCACGCCGCCAGCAGCCCCCACGTCACCGTCAACGGAACCATCGCGACCCTTTCTCAAACACAACGCAACGTTGCGTTCCACTTTAGGACTTCACCAAGGCGGGCTGTCAAGATGGAGGGGTGCCAAGGATCGAGTCCACAGCCGCGCGCCTGGCCAAGCTCGGGTTCGCCGACGGAGCCGCCGCCGCCCGGCTGGCCCACCAGGCCGGAGCCGAGTTCGACGAGCTGCTGGAAGATCTGGTCGACGTGGCCGATCCCGATCTCGCGCTGGCCACGCTGACCCGGCTGGCCGAACGCGCGCCCGGCCTCGCCGGCTCCCTGCGCGCCGACGAGCGGCTCAGGACCCGCCTGCTGGCCGTCCTCGGTGTGAGCGCCGCCCTGGGCGACCACCTGGTGCGCCATCCCGGGCAGGTGGCGCTGCTGGGCGTGCCCCGGCTCGACGACGCCCGCGCCGAGCTGCTGCGCGCGGTCGGCGCCGAGCCCGGCGACGACGAGCCACGCGCGACCGTCGCCGACGCCCTCGTGGCGCTGCGCGTCGCCTACCGCGGCCGGCTCCTGCACCTGGCCGCGCGCGACCTCACCGGCCAGGCCACGCTGCCGGAGGTGACCGCCGAGCTGTCCGACCTCGCGGGCGCCGCCCTGGAGGCCGCCCTGGCCATCGCACGGGCCGAGGTCGACGCCGGCGACGTACGGCTCGCGGTGATCGGCATGGGCAAGGCCGGAGCCAGGGAGCTCAACTACATCAGCGACGTCGACGTGATCTTCGTGGCCGAGCCCCGCGACGGCGCCGACGAGACCAAGGCGCTGCGGGCCGCCACCAGGCTGGCCCAGGCCATGATGCGGGCCTGCACCGTCGCCACGCCCGAGGGCTCACTGTGGGAGGTCGACGCCGGGCTGCGGCCCGAGGGGCGATCCGGGCCGCTGGTGCGCACGCTGGCCAGCCACCTGGCCTACTACCGGCGCTGGGCCAAGACCTGGGAGTTCCAGGCGCTGCTCAAGGCCCGGCCGATGGCCGGCGACCTGGAGCTGGGCGGCGCCTACGTCGAGGCGGTCAACGACCTGGTCTGGACGGCCGCCACCCGAGACAACTTCGTCGAGGACGTCCAGGCCATGCGCCGCCGCGTCGAGGCCCATGTGCGGGCCGAGGGGGAGCGGCAGATCAAGCTGGGGCCCGGCGGGCTGCGCGACATCGAGTTCGCGGTCCAGCTGCTCCAACTCGTCCACGGGCGGCTCGATCCGCTGCTGCGCCGCAAGGCCACGCTGTCGGCGCTGGCCGCCCTCTCCAGGGGCGGTTACGTGGGGCGCGACGACTCGCGCGGCCTGGCCGAGGCCTACACCTTCCTGCGCCAGGTCGAGCACCTGCTCCAGCTGCACCGGCTGCGCCGTACCCACGTCCTGCCCGCCGACCCCGCCGACCTGCGCCGGCTCGGCAGGGCGCTCGGCATGCAGGCCGACCCGGTCGGAGAGTTCACCGAACGCTGGCGGCGGCACGCCAGGGAGGCCCGGCGGCTGCACGAGAAGCTCTTCTACCGCCCGCTGCTCCAGGCGGTCGCCCGGCTGCCCGAGACCGAGACGCGGCTGTCCACCACGGCGGCGGCCGCCCGGCTGCGCGCCCTCGGCTACGTCGACCCCGAGGGGGCGCTGCGCCACCTCGCCGCGCTCACCTCCGGCGTCTCGCGGCGGGCCGCGATACAGCGCACGCTGCTGCCGGTCATGCTCGGCTGGTTCGCCGACACGCCCGACCCGGACGCCGGGCTGCTCGGCTTCCGGCAGGTCAGCGACAAACTCGGGGCCACCCCCTGGTACCTCCGGCTGCTGCGCGACGAGACCGCGGTCGCCGCGCGGATGGCGCGCGTGCTCGGCACCAGCCGCTACGCGACCACCCTGCTCATGCACGCCCCCGACGCCGTCGCGCTGCTGGGCTCCGAGGACGAGCTGGCGGTGCGCCGCTCTGACGCGCTGCCGGCCGAGGCGTCGGCAGCGGTCTCCCGCCACGCCGGCGCCCCCGAGACGGCCGTCGCCGCCGTCCGGGCGCTGCGGCGCAGGGAGTTGTTCCGCACCGCCGTCGCCGACCTGTTCAGGCTCATCGACATCGAGCAGGTCGGGGTCGCCCTGTCCACACTGAACGACGTGACGATCCAGGCGGCCCTCGACGCGGCGATCAGCAGCCACGGCCCTGGCGGGGTGCCCACCCGGTTCGCGGTGATCGCCATGGGACGGCTGGGCGGCATGGAGTCCTCCTACGCCAGCGACGCCGACGTCATGTTCGTCCACTCGCCCGAGCCGGGCGCCCCGGAACGGGAGGCCACCGACGCCGCCCACGCCATCGCCAACGAGCTGCGCCGCCTGCTCAGCCTCCCCGCACCCGACCCGCCCCTGCTCATCGACCCCGACCTGCGCCCCGAGGGCCGCCAGGGCCCGTTGGTGCGCACCCTGGCCTCCTACGAGGCCTACTACGCCCGCTGGTCGTCGTCGTGGGAGTCGCAGGCGCTGCTGCGCGCCCGCTTCTCGGCCGGCGACGCCGACCTGGGCGCCGCGTTCGTCTCGCTCGCCGACAGGCTGCGCTACCCGGCCGGCGGCCTGCCCGAGGAGTCCGTACGCGAGATCAGGCGGCTGAAGGCCAGGATGGAGGCCGAGCGGCTGCCCCGCGGCGCCGACCCCGCCCTGCACACCAAGCTGGGCCCCGGCGGGCTGTCCGACGTCGAGTGGGTGGCCCAGCTCCTGCAGCTCCGCCACGCCGGCGCGGTCCCGTCACTGCGCACCACCCGCACCCTGCCCGCCCTGCGCGCGGCCGTGGCCGAAGGTCTGCTGGACGCCGCCGACGAGGCGGTGCTGGCGGAGGCCTGGCGGTTCGCCTCCCGCGTCAGGGACGCCGTCATGCTGGTCAAGGGACGCCCCGGCGACAGCGTCCCGGGCGACGCCCGCGAACGCGCCCGCATCGCCCAGACCCTCGGCTACCCGCCCGACGGCTCGGAGGACTTCCTCGACGACTACCGCCGCGTCACCCGCCGCGCCCGCCGCGTCGTCGACCGCGTCTTCTACGGCTCCTGACGGTCCTCACCCATCACGTGCGGTCCGTTGCGGCCGGTGCCCTCGCGGGTGTATCAAGGCGCGGGGTGATCGCTCTTGTTATCCGTTTACGTTGATCTCGGCCTCGGCCTCGTGCTGTCGTTCCTGCTCCTGTCACTGCTGGTGAGCGGGCTCAACGAGGCGTTCGTGCGGCTTCTGGCCATCCGCAGCAAGTTCCTGTGGGCCTACCTGCGCGACACCATGGACGGCAGTGACGCCGAAGGCAGGTCGTGGCTGCCGGCCAGGGCGCGCGACGTGTTCGGCGCGCTGCCGTTCGCCCGAGACGCCCGGCCGGTTCACAGCGACCAGCCAGCGCCCGTCGAGACAGCCGAGTTGCCGGTGAGTGAGACCAAGGCCGAGGACGTCATGACGAAGCTGCTCTACGAGCGGGTTCGCGAGATCGACCATCCGAAGACCGGCCGCACCAGCATCGCCGACATCCCGCCGGGCCGGTTCGCCGGCGCCATGATGGAGATGGCCGCCGCCGACCCGGGCAGCGTCGACGGGCTGCTGGAGAAGCTCAGAACGATGGGCAGCCCGCTCCACGGTCACCTCAAGGGCGTGTGGGAGTCCGCCCAGCGCGACCTGGACCGCTTCAGGCAGGGCGTGGAGACCTGGTTCGACGCCGAGATGCAGCGGCTGTCCATGCTCTACCGCCGCTACGTCAAGTGGGTCGTGGCCGTGCTGGGCCTCCTCGTGACGCTGCTGTTCACCATGGACGGCCTCGAGTACGCCAAGACGCTGCTGCGTGACAACGCCTTTCGGGCCTCCGTCACCGCCGTGGCCGAGGCCGGCCCCGACGCCTACACCGAGCTCAAGACGCGGTGCGAGCAGTCCGACCCGGTGCCGTGCATCACCGACACGCTCAGCCAGCCGGCCCTGGTCAAGGTGTTCGACCACGCGATCGTCAGCCTGTCGATCCCCGAGGAGGGAGATCCGGCCATCCACTGGAACGGCGCCACCTGGTGGGACCGGCTGACCACGCTCAGCCACTGGCCCGGCTACCTGCTGACGTACGTCGCGCTGCTGTTCGGCGCGCCCTTCTGGTGGGACCTGTTCCGGCGCATCACCGGCATCCGCTCCCGCCACCACGGATGAGGCCCATTCAGTGGGTTACGCTGACCACGATCTTGCCGACCTGGGTGCCGGACTCCATGTGCCGGTGCGCCGCCGCGATCTCCTCCAGCGGGAACACACGGTCCACCACCGGGCGGAAGGCACCGGAGCGCAGGCCCGAGGAGACGAACGCCGCGCCGCGGCGCAGCCGCTCCGGGTCCCTGGTGATCTCGTGCACCGTGTACGTGCGCATGTTGAGCTTGGGCATGCCCAGGTCGAACCCCGGGTAGGGCGTCGGCTGCCCGCTCAGCATGCCCCACAGGAACAGCGTCCCGCCGGGGGCCACGGCTCGGGCCCGCTCCGCCACGCCCGGCCCGGCGACGGCGTCGAACACGTACTCGGCGCCGCTGCCGCCGGTCAGCGCCAGCACGCGGGCCGTCACGTCCTCCTCCTCCGAGACGATCACCTCGGCCGCGCCCTCCTCGATCAGCCGCTGCCGCTTGTCGCGCGTCCGGGTGACGGCGATCGGCGTGGCGCCCAGCCGGTCGGCCGTGTGGATGGCGGCCAGCCCGACACCGCTGGAGGCCGCGTTCACCACCGCCACGTCGCCCGGCCGGATCCGTCCCACCTCCACCATCGCGCCGTACGCCGTGAGGTACGGCATCCAGACGGCGGCCCCGGACACCGCGTCCACCCCGTCCGGACGGGGCAGGAGCGCGCTCGCCGGCACGATGGCCCGCTCGGCGTACACGCCGTAGTCGTTCTGTGAGAAGGCCGGCACGACGCTGATCGCCTGCCCCACCGCGAGTCCCGTCACCCCCGGCCCGACCGCCTCGATCACCCCGGCGCCCTCGGTGCCGAGCCGGGCGGGGAACTGCTTGACCGGCTCGATGTACACTCCCAGCCGGAACAGCGCCTCGGCCCGGTTGACGCCGATCGCGTCCACCCGGATCCGCACCTCACCGGGTCCCGGCTCGCCTGGCTCCACGTCCTCCAGCCGCATCACCTCGGGCCCGCCGATCTCATGGAAACGCACAGTCCTCGCCACGCCGCACTCCTTCGCTCATCGCCGACGCGACCACTGTTGCCCACAAGTACGATGGCTGTCAAACTTCGACCATTGTCGTACTATGGGCTCATGGAACGCACGCCGCCGCACCCCGAGGTGTCTGAGTTCGACCTGCAACAGGTGCTGGAGGCCCTGGTGGATCCGGTACGCCGGAGCATCGTCACGCAGCTCGACGCCGCCGGCAGCGACCTCGCCTGCGGCACGTTCGACATGCCGGTCAGCAAGTCCACCGCCACCCACCACTTCAAGGTGCTGCGCGAGGCGGGCCTGATCCGGCAGTACTACGTCGGGACCTCGCGGATGAACGCCCTGCGCCGCACCGAGATGGACCGAGCCTTCCCCGGCCTCCTCGACGCCCTCACCTCCCGCCAGGCCGTGGGCCACTGACCCGTCACTGGTCGGAACCCGGTGAGCTGGCCGCGCCGGGCGGGCTCTGCCCGGCCTGGCCGTTCAGCCGGGCGGCCAGGTCCGGCCGTTCGTAGCCGGAGAACACCTAGGTGGTGATCAACGGAGCTTCGCGTGTCGATTCCGGCACCAGGACCAAAGAACCGTTGGCGGAGCGCAGACCGCTCAGATGAAGGAAGGCCTCCGTAGCCGCGGCCTGGCCGCGCCCGCCGGACTCGGCCCACTTCACCACCTCCGCGACAGACCGGGCACGCAACCGCGGTTGGGTGACCAGCTCGGCCAGGCCGGCCAGCACGGCGGCGTCATGGTCGATGCCGACGGCCTCGCACAAGCGCTCGGCGGCGCTGAACACCCTGCCCACCGGTGCGCCCTCCAGCGCCGCCACGGCCAACAGGAGTGCCCGCCGATATCCGTGCCTCGGCTCCTGTGTGGCACTGAACCAGCCTTTGAGCTCCGTTTCCCCCCAGTGGTGATAGGCCGCGAGCACCTCGTCGGCGCCCAGGTGCGGGGCGCGGTGACCTGATTCGTGGACGTACTCAGCCAGCGTGACGGCGTCCTGGGTGGAGGCGTCGTCCAGCGCGGCGCCGATCCGCTGGTCATGAACCCAAGCCGACGCCTCGTCGGGCATCAGGTCGCGCCGCTGAGCCGTACACCAGGACTGTCCTATCTTTGATCAATGGAGACAGAGCGGCTCATCATGCGCAGATGGCGCGACGACGATCGGGCGCCGTTCGCGGCCATGAACGCCGACCCCGAGGTGATGGAGCACTTCCCCGCGACGATGACCCGGGCGCAGAGTGACGCCTTCGTCGACCGCATCGAGCAGCGCTTCGACGAGCTGGGCTACGGCCTGTGGGCGCTGGAGGTGCGCGCCACCGGGGAGTTCGTCGGGTTCACCGGCCTGGCCCGGCAGACGTTCGAAGCGCACTTCAACCCGTCGGTGGAGGTCGGCTGGCGGCTGACCCGGCACGCCTGGGGCCACGGCTACGCCATCGAGGCGGCCCGCCGGGCGGTGCGTCACGGGTTCGACGCCGGCCTCGACGAGATCGTCTCCATGACCGCCGTCGGCAACCTCCGCTCCCGCGCCGTGATGGAACGGCTCGGCATGACCCGCGACCCGGCCGACGACTTCGAGCACCCGCACATTCACTCGGCCAGCCCCCTCCAGCCCCACGTGCTCTACCGCCTCACCTCCGATCAGGTGACGCGCGGCTGACAGGGATCGTCCTGGCCGCCGCCCGCCGGTGCCGGGGGATTGCAGGTCCGAAGTCCGCCGGAATGACCGGTCCGAACGCTGCCAGCCCGCGCCGGGGGCCCACGCCTAGCGTGTTCGGCGATGGAATCCCTCCGGTCGCCCGGAGGGCCCTATGGCGAAGGAACACGTATGGATCTGCAGCTTTCCGGTCGCGTCGCGATCGTCACCGGCGCGTCCAAGGGCATCGGCCTGGCCGTGACCCGCACCCTGCTCGGCGAGGGGGCCCTAGTCGTGGCCGTCTCCCGGAAGACCAGCCCCGAGCTGGCGGAGCTGGGCGGTGGCCTGCTCCACGTACCGGTCGACCTGATGGACCCCGAAGCGCCCGGCCAGGTCGTGGAGCGGGCCGTGGCGGAGTTCGGAGGGCTCGACATCCTGGTCAACAACGCCGGTGGCAGGCCGCCCGGGGTGGCTCTGCCGCGCTTCTCCTTCCTGGCCCCGGCCGACGAGGACTGGCGGGTCATGTTTGAGTTCAACCTGTTCTCGGTCGTGCGCTTCGTCCGGGCCGCCATCCCGCCGATGCTGGCGCGCGGCGGCGGCTCGATCGTCAACGTCTCGTCGGGTTCCGCCCGGCTTCCGGCCCCGATGAACGTCGACTACAGCGCGGCCAAGGCGGCCCTGAACAACGTGACCAAGGCGCTGTCGGAGGAGTTCGCCCCGCAGGGCATCCGGGTCAACACGGTCTCCCCGGGGCCAGTGCGCACCGCCTGGTGGACCGAGGAGGGCGGCGCGGCCGACATCATCGCCGGGCAGGCGGGCGCCGACCGCGACACCGTGATGGACCGGGTCGCGCCGGAGATGATGAATCTGTCGATCGGACGGCTGGTCGCCCCTCAGGAGGTCGCCGACGCGATCGCCCTGCTGGCCTCGCCGCGCTCGGCGGCGACGACCGGTGCGGACCTCGCCGTCGACGCGGGCTTCCTCAAGCAGGTCTGACACCGGCCCGGGCCGAGGGCTGCCGTGGGACATGCACATGAAGGTCACCCAGGAGGATGACGGCTACCTGGGCGTCATCGGCTTCGCCGCCGACTCCGACAAGGACGGCGGCTAGGGCTTCCGGCAAGAACGGCCCGGCACCGATCACTTGGGTTCAAGGGATCGGCGCCGGGCCGTTCTGTTCGGCCGACGTCGCTCAGCAACGACGAAGGCCGGGAAAGCGTGCCGTCACACGTCGTAGTAGAGCTCGAACTCGTGCGGGTGCGGGCGCAGGCGGATCGGGTCGACCTCGTTCTCGCGCTTGTAGGCGATCCACGTCTCGATCAGGTCGGGCGTGAACACGCCGCCTTCGAGCAGGTAGTCGTGGTCGGCCTCCAGGGCGTCGAGGACCTCGGAGAGCGAGCCGGGGACCTGCGGGACCTGGCGGGCCTCCTCGGGCGGCAGCTCGTAGAGGTCCTTGTCGACCGGCTCCGGCGGCTCGATCTTGTTGCGGATGCCGTCGAGACCCGCCATCAGCATGGCCGCGAACGCGAAGTAGGGGTTGCACGACGGGTCGGGCACCCGGAACTCGATGCGCTTGGCCTTGGGGTTGGAGCCCGTGATCGGGATGCGGACGCAGGCCGAGCGGTTGCGCTGGCTGTAGACCAGGTTGACCGGCGCCTCGTAGCCCGGGACCAGCCGGTGGTAGGAGTTGACCGTCGGGTTGGTGAACGCCAGCAGCGACGCCGCGTGCTTGAGCAGGCCGCCGATGTAGTAGCGGGCGGTGTCGGACAGGCCCGCGTAGCCCACCTCGTCGTAGAAGAGGGGCGCCCCGTCCTTCCACAGCGACTGGTGGCAGTGCATGCCGGAGCCGTTGTCGCCGAAGATCGGCTTGGGCATGAAGGTGACCGTGTGGCCGTACTCCATGGCGGTGCTCTTGATGATGTACTTGTAGAGCATCAGGTTGTCGGCCGTCTTGAGCAGCGTCCCGAACCTGAAGTCGATCTCGGCCTGCCCGGCGGTGCCCACCTCGTGGTGCTGCATCTCGACGTCGATGCCGCACTCGATGAGGTTGCGGACCATCTCGGAGCGCAGGTCGGTGAAGTGGTCCATCGGCGGCACCGGGAAGTAGCCGCCCTTGTAGCGCGGCTTGTAGCCGAGGTTGCCGCCCTCGGTGGCCTTGCCGGTGTTCCAGGCGCCCTCGATGGAGTCGATGTAGTAGTAGCCGGCGTTCTGCCTCGTCTCGAAGCGGACGTCGTCGAAGATGTAGAACTCGGCCTCGGGGCCGAAGTAGACCGTGTCGGCGATGCCGGTGCCCTTGAGGTATTCCTCGGCCTTCCGTGCCACGTTGCGCGGGTCACGGCTGTAGGCCTCGCCCGTCAGCGGGTCGTGCACGAAGAAGTTGATGTTGAGCGTCTTGTGATCGCGGAACGGGTCGAGCACGGCGCTCGTCGGGTCGGGCAGCAGCAGCATGTCCGACTCGTGAATCGCCTGGAAACCGCGGATCGACGAGCCGTCGAACATGAGGCCGTCGGTGAAGACGTTGGCGTCGAAGTTCTCGACCGGGAAGGTGAAGTGGTGAGTCGTCCCCGGCAGGTCGGTGAACCTGACATCGACGAACTGCACTCCTTCGTCCCTGATGAACTTCAGGACGTCGTCGGCGGAGTTGAACACTCTCGAAACCTCCCAGTGCGAACCGGCTATCAGGCCGACGCTAAGTCGTGGCCGTTTCCGAACGGTGTCCCGTTTGTTTCGCATGTGTTAAGCGGGCTCACGTCGGGTCCGAGGCGCCGCAGACCTCACGTTCGGGCTGGTCCAGCTCGTACGGGTCGGACGGCGGGCCGTCGGGCGACACCGAGTCGGGCGCCGAGTCGTCGTAGACAGGGTGGATGAAGGCGTCCTTCACGTCGCAGCGCGCGGGAGTGGCGCTGTGGCCGAGACCCTCCACCCACACGACCAGCTTGCCGTGCTCGCGATAGGCGAACAGCTCGCCTTCCGAGTGAACGACCACCCGGATCGTCGTGGCGGGCTGCCCGGGGCGGTGGACGGCGTAGACGAGCAGGTACTTGATCTTCATCCGGACGCCCGTGAGGCCGTCCTCCTTCGCCATGGCCAGCGTGGTCCTGCCCTTGACCTTGATGACGTCGGTGGACAACTCCGCGGTCTTCGGGGCGAAACTGACCACCCAGGTGCGGCTGTCGAAGTCGTCCTTCGTCCCGTGGTCCAGGTTCTCGCGGAACGCGCCGCGCTGCGCGGGGTCGAGCGCCTCGATGAAGGCCGCCGGTCTGCCTCCCATGAGCGTCGCGCGGTCGAGGTAGGCGGCCGCCAGCAGCTCGCGCGTCCGCTTCAGCACCGTAGCCACGTCCTTCTCCGACAGCCCGCCGAGCGCCGTCGCCGGTGGCATGACGAAACCGGCGATCCCGTCCGCGTACGTCTCGGCGGGTGACCCGGCGAACGGCCCCGCCGCCCAGGGCGCGGAGCTCACCGGCAGCGTCTCCTCGGGCACGGGGCCCGCCGCCTGCCGGATGGCCGAGAGCACGTCGGGGCGGAGGGCCACGACGAGGCCGCCGGCCAGGGCCACGGCGAACACCACGGCGACGGCGAGCAGGAGGCGCGGCGTCCGCCGCGGAGGTCCGGCGGGTGTGGCGGGTCTCGGGGCGCGCGACGCGCGTGCCGCCTTGGCGGCCGCCGTGCGCATCCGGCGCCGCTCGTCGTCGCCGATCTGCGAGACGAGCGCGTCGAAGCGCGCGTCAAGGTCATCCCCGTGTGACATGACGAACATCATGACCGCCTCGTGACGCGAATGGGTCACAATCCGGACCGGTCCGGCGGCCGGATACCGTGGAGGCATGAGCGGCAACGAACCCCGGTGGACGCAGACCTGGCTGGGAGGCGTCCGGTCGGCCGGAGTCGACCTCGGATACCCGGGCCAGCGCCTGGGGCTGCCCGAGGAGGGCAGCGGCGCGATCGCCGGATGGGGGCGCCGGATCCTGGCGCTGGTCATCGACTGGATGATCTGCACCTGGCTCGTCACCCAGCTCCTACTGGGAGTCGATCCGGCGCGGTCGCCGTGGGTGCCGGCCCTGGTCTTCGCGGCTCAGTATCTCGTGCTGGTGGCGTTGATGGGCCAGACGTTCGGCCACCGCCTGGCCGGCATCAGGGTGGCCGCGATGGACGGCGGTGACCCCCGGCTGGTGCCGGTGCTGGCCCGCACCGTGCTCCTCATCCTGGCCGTGCCCGCGCTGATCTTCGATCGCGACCACCGCGGACTGCACGACCGCGCCTCCAACACGATGGTCGTCCGCATGTGACCCTCCGCTCGTCTCACAAAAAAGCGTACCGGGTTTGAAATTGAACCCGGTACGCTTTACTCTTGCCGCATGATGGCGGGACTCAGAGAGCGCAAGAAGGAGCAGACGCGGCGGAGGATCGCCGAGGCGGCGCTGCGGCTGTTCGCCGAGCGGGGCTACGACGAGGTGACCGTCAACGAGGTCGCCGAGGCGGCCGGGGTGGCGAAGGTGACGCTGTTCGCCTATTTCGCGACCAAGGAGTGCCTGGTCCTCGACGAGGTCAAGGAGGACATGGCGCGGATCGTGACCGAGCGTCCTCCGGGTCTGTCGCCGCTCGGCGCGCTGCGCGCGCACTATCGCGCGTCCGCCCGGGAGGCGCCGGGAGTCGACGCGGAGAGCCTGCTGACGCGGGTCCGGGTGATCTCCGGCAGTCCGGCGCTGCTCGCCGGGGTCCACCAGGCGCACATCGGTCAGCGCTACGAGCTGGCCGCCGCGCTGGAGCGCGAACCTGGCGACCTGATCGCCCATCTCCTCGCGGCGCAGGTCACCGCCGTGGTCACCACGCTGCAGGAGCAGTTCTTCCATCGGCTCACCTGTGGGGCGCCGCTCGCGGAGGCCGGGCGGCGGCTGGCCGACGAGGTCGATCTCGCCTTCGATCTGCTCGACCACGGATTCGCTGCAAGCTATGGAGATAAATCATGAAAAAGGGGATCAACTATGACACCGGGTTCCTGCCCGAACCCGGCCGGTCACGCCACGCGTTCGACGCCGAGACCGTCAGGCGCGAGATGCGGGTCATCGCCGGCGACTTACACTGCCAGGTCGTGCGCGTCTCCGGAGCCGACCCCGAGCGGCTGGGCACCGCCGCCGAGCTGGCCGCCGAGGCCGGCCTCGAGGTCTGGTTCGCGCCCTTCCCGGTGGACGTCCCCGCGCCCGGCATGCTCGCCCTGTACGCCGACTGCGCCGCCCGCGCCGAGGCGCTGAGGCGCGGCGGCGCCGAGGTGGTGCTGGTCACCGGCTGCGAGACCACCGCCTTCGGCCCCGGCTTCATCCCCGGCGACGGCTACGGCGACCGGCTCGGTGCGATGATGACGGCCGACATGGACTGGTGGCGGTCGCTGGCCGGCATCATGCCCCGGTTCAACGACTTCCTGGCCGAGGCGGCCGAGACCGTGCGGCCGCTGTTCGGCGGCCGGGTGACCTACGCCGCAGCCCCGTGGGAGTTCGTCGACTGGAGCCCGTTCGACCTGGTCGGCGTCGACGCCTACCGCGCCGCCTACAACGCCGACGGCTTCCGCGAGGAGCTGCGCGGCCACTTCAAGCACGGCAAGCCCGTGGCGGTGACCGAGTTCGGCACCTGCCCCTACCGCGGCGCGGCCGACCAGGGCGGCAGCGCCTGGGTGGTGCCCGACGGCGCGGTGCCCGACGAGCAGGAACAGGTCCGCTACCTCACCGAGCTGCTCGGCGTCTTCGAGGAGGAGGGCGTCGACACCGCCCTGTGGTTCACCTTCGCCGGCTACACCCGGCTCGGCGCCGCCGACCTCGGCTCCTACGGCGTGGTGCGGATGGTCGACGAGACCCGCTGGGAGCCGCGGGCGGTCTTCCACGCCATGGCGGCTATGTACGGGCGCAGGTCAGCTTCTCAGCCCTGAAGGGGCTGAGCTTGCAGTTCCTTGCCGTCGGTGGCTTTGACGGTTTGGTCCGCGTCAGGCAGCGTGACTCACTGCCCAGCTGGTGACACCGCGTGCGGCGATGTTGCGGGCTGCGTTGACGTCGGCGTGCTCAGCGAAGCCGCACGACGTACAGGCGAAGGTTTCCTGGTCGGGCCGGTTGTTCTTGGCCACGTGCCCGCAGGCCGAGCAGGCTTGCGAGGTGTAGGCCGGGTCCACCCAGACCAGGGCGACACCGGCGCGGGCCCCCTTGTAGGCGATGAAGTGGCCGAGCTGGTGAAAGCTCCACGTGTGCAGCGTGACCCGCTGGGGCTTGCGGAGCCGTACCCGGTCGCGGATGCCCTGGAGATTCTCCAGGGCGATGCCTCGCCCGGTGCGTGCAGCCTCGGTCACGATGCGCTTGGCGATGGTGTGGTGGAGATCGGCGGCGAAACGCGCCTCGGCGCGGCGGCGTCTCTTCAGCAGCCGTTTCGCGGACTTGGTCTGCTTGGTCTGCAGGCGGCGGCGCAGCTCCCGGTGGCGGTGACGGACCGCGTTCAAGGTCTTGCCGCTGTGGCGGACACCATCGCCGGTGCTGGTGGCGGTGGTGGCGATGTTGGCGATCCCCAGATCCACCCCGGTGAATCCGTCCGGCGCGCCCACCGGCACGTCCGGCAGGTCGCAAGTGGCGACGAGGAACCACATGCCATCGCGGTAGAGAAGGTCGGATTCGCCCTTACGGTGAGCGGCCAGCATGGTGAGCTGATCGGCCGAAGCGGTGAACGCCACGCCCTTCATTCGCCCACCTGTGGTCCAGATCGACACCGTGCGCGCGTTCAGCTGCCAGGACAGGCAGCGGTCGTCGAACGGCTGGGCCGCGCCAGGACGAAAGACGATCGGCCTGGCCTGGACCCGTTCACGCCGGGCGGAGCCGGGCCTGCCCAGATGGCCGTTGCGGAGATTGGCGTGCAGGGTGGCGTAGGCGTCGGCGACCTTCTTGATGACATGCTGCGCGGCCTGAGCCGCCAGCCCGTACCTGTCCTTGACCTGCCCGTAGACGTGCTTACGCAGATCATAGTTGCGAAACACCCGCCGGTCGTGGGCGAGCGCCACCACCCAGGTGGCCGCGTCGTTGGCCGCGCGCAACGTCGCTTCCAGCGCCGCCGCCTGCTCAGGCGTCGGCAGCAGCTTGACCTGCACCACCAGCTTCACCTCGAACACATTATCGCCAAGCCCACGCCGCCGGATTGGAAAACCGAACCCCGGCATGAGAAGGGGGCGAAGCGTTGTCTACTCGCTTCACGCGCATTTGGTCTTCATTCCGAAATATCGGTGTGGTGTGTTCACCAACGAGATTCCGCCTCGCTGCGAAGACATCATGATCGAGGCGTGCGACAGCTTCGGGGCGGAGCCGGCCGAGTTCAACGGCGAGGAAGATCACGTGCACCTGCTCGTGCACTACCCGCCCAAAGTCGCCCTCTCGACGCTGGTGAACAGCATCAAGGGCGTGTCCGCCCAGCTTCTGCGCAGGGAGTATCCGGCAGACATCCGTAAGTACCTGTGGGGCGGGCATTTCTGGTCGCCGTCGTACTTCGCCGCCTCCTGCGGCGGCGCACCACTATCGATCATCAAGGAGTACATCGACAACCACAAACGCCCGGGCTGAGCCACCCGTCACCACACCGCCCGGCCCTTGACGGCCCTCCCGCGCTGTCGTTTCCTCCCAGGCGTGAACGCCCGGGGTTTCACGCCAGATTTACGCTGAAGATCGCGGTGCCCGGCAGGTGACGGCCGCGCAGCGGGCTCCAGCCGCCCCATACCCGCTCGTGGCCCTCCGGCCATTCGGGCTCCAGCAGGCCGGTGAGGCTCAGCCCGGAGGCGACCACGAGACCGACCCAGTCGCCCATCGTGCGGTGGTGCTCGACATAGGTCAGGGTGCCGTCGTCGTCGCGTTCGACGTAGGGGGAGCGGTCGAAGTAGGAGCGGTCGGAGGTCAGCCCGCGCGGCCCCGGATCGTCCGGGAAGGCCCAGCGGATCGGATGGCTGACGGAGAAGACGAACCGGCCGCCGGGGCGCAGCACCCGGCGCACCTCGCGCAGCACGGCCAGCGGATCGGCCACGAACGGCAGCGCCCCGAAGGCCGAGCAGGCCAGGTCGAAACAGGCGTCGGCGAACGGCAACGCCTCGGCGTCGGCCTGCACCACCGGCACCCGCACCCCGGTGTCGAGATCGATGCGCCGCGCGTGACGGAGCTGCCGGTGCGACAGGTCGAACGCCGCCACCTGGGCGCCCCGCGTCACCAGCCACCGCGCGCACTGCGCCGCGCCGCAGCCGACCTCCAGCACCCGCCGTCCGCGCACCTCGCCCAGCAGGCCCGCCTCGTCCTCGTCGACGCCTTCGGGACACCAGACGAAACCGGTGTCACGCAGGAAGTCGCCATGCTCGACCTGGTAGTCGTCGGCGTTGCCGTCCCACCAGCCGCGGTTGGCCCGCGAGGAAACCGACGGCACTAGCGCATCTTGGGGCCGCGCGGCATGCGGGCGCCCTTGGGCATCGGCCCCTTGGGCATCGGCATGTTCTTCGGCAGCGACCGCAGGCGGTCCTTGACCTCGTTGACGGCGGGCTTCTTCAGGTTGCGCGGCAGCTTCATGATGTGGCGCTGCAGCTTGGCCAGCGGCACCTGACCCTCGCCGTCGCCGCACTGGATGTCGTAGATCTCGATGCCCAGCACCACCCGCGCGACCCGCTTCTTCTCCGCCGCGAGCATCCGGCCGACCCGGTTGCCCGGCCCCTCGGACACCAGGACCACGCCCGGGTGGCCGACAATAAGGTGGATCAAGTCCTGGTCACGGTTGACCGCGATCGCCGGGGTCACCTGCCAGTTGCCGCGCATGCCCTGCAGCACCGCGGCGGCGGCGCCGGTCTGACCGTGCAGGATCGAGTATTGGGCCTTCTGCGCCAGCTGCCCGAAGACCACCAGGCCCACGGTGATGGCCGCCAGGATGCCGAGGAACACCGAATACCACAGGAAGTCCGTGACCAGGCCGATCACGATCACCACAGCGAGCGTGCCGACCGCCGAGAGGAAGACGATCGGCAACCCCTTGGGGTTGGCCTGCTTGATGACCTGCGCGATCATGCGGAGCTGCTTGATGCGCCCCGGCTTCTCTGGGTCCACGGACTTCGCCATGTCTTGAAGGATACAAACCAACCGGTGATGAAAGGAAAACGTGACCTGCCCGTGCGGCTCCGGGCCGTCAGATCCGCAGCGTCGCCGCCAGGCGCCGGTCACCCGCGTCGTGAGCCGCCTCCACGGTGTGCTCGCCCGGGACCACCCGCCAGCCGTCCGCCGTCCAGCTCTGGAAGGCGCGCTCCGGCAGGTCGATGGTGGTGATCACCGTCTGGCCGGGATCGGCCTCCACCACGTCGAATCCGGCCAGCCGCCGGTCCCGGCCGCCGGTGGAGACGTAGATCTGGACGACCTCCCTGCCCGGCCGCTCGCCCGTGTTGGTCAGCGCCACCGTGACCGAGGACCCCTCGGCCGCGATCGAGTCGTAGGACCAGGTGGTGTAGCCCAAACCGTGACCGAACCGGAAGGCGGGAGCCCGGCCGGCCCGCTCCCAGGCCCGGTAGCCGATGTGCACGCCCTCGTCGTAGCCGACCGCGCCGTCGACCGGCGTGACGTCGCAGACCGGCACGTCGGCCAGGCGGGCCGGCCACGTCGTGGGCAGCCGGCCGCCCGGCTCGGCGTCGCCGAACAGCACGTCCGCCAGGGCCCCACCCGCCTCCTGGCCGGGGAACCAGGTGAGCAGCACCGCGGCCACCGAGTCGCGCCACGGCATCTCCACCGGCGAACCGGCGTTGACCACGACGACCGTGCGCGGGTTGGCGGCGGCCACCGCGCTGATGAGCTTGTCCTGGTGACCGGGCAGGCGCAGGTCGGCGCGGTCGAAGCCCTCGCTCTCCACCTCCCGCGTGGTGGACGCCACCACCACCGCCACGTCACAGCCGGCCGCCGTGCGGACCGCCTCGGCGATCAGCTCCTCCTCGCCGGGCGACGGGTCGCGGTGGCCGAGCGTGAACGCCACGAACGCCAGGTCGCCGAACACGTGCGCCCCGTGCGTGACGGTCAGCTCGTACGGCCGGCCCTCGGCCAGCTCGACCGTGAAGCGCTCCTCGGGCGGCGCCAGGAACGCGGCCGCGGGGTCGCCGCCCGCCGCCTCGACGGAGGCGTCGAACACCGTCTCGCCGTCCACCGTCACGGTGAACGCGCCGACCCCGGACACCGACAGCTCGTGCCTGCCCGCCCGGCCGGGCGTGTACGTGGCGCCGATCCGGACCGCCCTGACCCTGGCGGCGTCCACGCCTCGCGGGAGCCGGCCGATCCAGCGCGCCTCTGTGCCGGGCAACGCGTGCTCGGCCAGCACCGTGCCGTCGCCGTCGAGGAACCAGGCCGTGGCCGGCACGGGCAACGGTGACAGACGGGCGCGCGGGTCGGTGCCCAGCGCGTAGCGGACCTCGACCTCCGGCCGTTCGCGCAGCCCTTCCAGCGGCGAGACCACCCGGTCGGGGAACACCTGAGCGCTGCCGCCGCCCATCACCCGTGCCTCGTCCGCGGCCGACCCGATCAACGCCACGGTCCGGACGCCCCGCAGGGGGAGGAGGTCGCGGTCGTTCCTGAGCAGGGTGAAGCTCCGCGCGGCCACCTCCCGGGCCAGCGCCACCCCGTCGATCTCCGTACCCTCCGGCCTCGCCGCCTCGGCCGGTTCGTGGCCGTACGCCTCGGCCGGTTCGTGGCCGAACGCCCCGGCCGGTTCGCGGCCGAACGTCGCGTCCGGCGGAGTCGCCGCTGCGGCTGGTTCGCGGCCGTACGCCTCGACCGGCTGGGCCGCCACCCCCGACGGACCGGGCGGGCGCAGGGCGCCGACGCGGTGCGCGAGCCGCAGGACGCGGCGGACCCGGTCGTCGACGGCCGCCTCGGGAACACGTCCGGCGCGCACGGCCGCCTCCAGCCTGTCGCCCCACGGCCCGCCCGGGCCCGGCATGGCCACGTCGGTGCCGCCCAGCGCCGCCGCCTCGGTGGTGCGCACCGCCGTCCAGTCGGACACCACGCACCCGTCGAACCCCCACTCGCCCTTCAGCACGCCGTTGACCAGCGGCGCGTGCTCGGTCATGGTGATGCCGTTGACCGCGTTGTAGGCGGTCATGACGCCCCAGGCACCCGCCCGCACCAGCCGCTCGAACGGCCGCAGATAGACCTCGCGCAGCGCCTGCTCGCTCACCCTGACGTTCACGGTGAAGCGGTCGGTCTCGAAGTCGTTGGCCACGAAATGCTTGGGCGTGGTGCCGACCCCGCCCTCCTGCACTCCCTCGACGTAGCCGGCCGCGATCTCGCCGGTCAGGAAGGGGTCCTCGGAGAAGCACTCGAAGTGGCGCCCGCCCAGCGGGGAGCGGTGCAGGTTGACCGTCGGCGCCAGCAGTACGTGCACCCCCTTGCGCCTGGCCTCCTGGGCGAGCAGCCGGCCCACCCGCCTGACCAGCTCGACGTCCCAGGTCGCGGCCAGGGCGGTGGGGCTGGGCAGCGCGATCGAGGGATCGCCGGCGCTCCACTGCTCACCGCGCACCCCGATCGGGCCGTCGCTCATCACCAGCCGTTCGAGCCCGATCTCGGGAACGGGCGGCAGCGACCACATGTCGGCCCCGGTGAGCATGCGGATCTTGGTGCTGAGGTCCAGCCTGCCGATCAGTTCGTCGAAGTTCACTTCCACAGTGTCGGACCGGACCTGGCCGCCGGGAAGATCGGGCCCGCCGGTTTCGTCCCCGAACATGCGACAGACCGCCCCCCGAAGCCGGGGAACGGTCTGGGGCGGGCGGCGACGCTCAGGTGGTCTGGCGTGCCGCGATCGCCTGCTGGTAGAGCCGGCCCGCGCGGTAGGACGAACGGACCAGCGGCCCCGACAGGACCCCGGCGAACCCGATGGCCTCGGCCTCGGCCTGGAGCTCCACGAACTCCTCCGGCTTGACCCAGCGCTCCACCGGGTGATGCCGGGGCGTGGGCCGAAGGTACTGGGTGATCGTGAGCAGGTCGGTGCCGGCCGCGTGCAGGTCGCGCATGGCCTCGACGATCTCCTCGCGGGTCTCGCCCATGCCCAGGATCAGGTTGGACTTGGTGACCAGACCGGCCTCGCGGGCCATCGTGATCACCGCGAGGGAGCGGTCGTAGCGGAACGCGGGGCGGATCCGCTTGAAGATGCGCGGCACCGTCTCCACGTTGTGGGCGAACACCTCAGGCTCGGCCGAGAAGACCTCCTCAAGCTGGTCGCGGTCGCCGTTGAAGTCGGGCACCAGCAGCTCGACGCCGCAGCCGGGCAGCAGCGCGTGGATCTGCCGGGCGGTCTCCGCGTAGAGCCAGGCGCCGCCGTCGGGCAGGTCGTCACGGGCCACCCCGGTCACCGTGGCGTAGCGCAGGCCCATCTGCTGGACGGACTCGGCCACGCGGCGGGGCTCGTCGCGGTCGTACTCCTTGGGCTTGCCCGTGTCGATCTGGCAGAAGTCGCAGCGGCGCGTGCACTGGTCGCCGCCGATGAGGAAGGTCGCCTCGCGGTCTTCCCAGCACTCGTAGATATTGGGACAGCCCGCCTCTTCACAGACCGTGTGCAGGCCCTCCCGGCGCACGAGCGATTTGAGCTCGGTGTATTCGGGGCCCGTCTTCAGCTTGGTCTTGATCCACGGGGGCTTGCGCTCGATAGGGGTCTCGGCGTTGCGCACCTCCAGGCGGAGGAGCTTTCGGCCTTCAGGAGCAACGGTCACCACCACAGCTTACGTCCCGGGCCGCACCGGCTCAGTCGCGGGTGGCGAACCCCCCTCGAAACTCGAACTCCACGAACTCCACGAACACCCCCGAACCACCCGTGCCCGTCCGGCGAACCACCCACGAACCACCCACGAACCACCCGCGCCGCGCCCGCACGCCGCGCCCGCGCGTCGCGCGGTCAGCTGATCAGGCCGAAGCCGCGGATCGCCCTGGTGTAGTGGGTGAGCAACTCGTCGTCGATCCGATCCGACTCGGCCGAGCCGAGCAACTCCCGGTCGGGCGTCGTCAGCGCCACCTCGGAGAGCCGGGCGCGATCCAGGGCGCCCGCCCTGATGGCCGTGATGTTCTCGCCGCGCAGCGCCGCCGCCTGCATCGGCGCCAGATAGCGCCCGCTGGCCAGCAGCGCGCCGAGCTCGGCCAACTCCCTCTCCGAGACGATCCGTGCGGCCAGCGCCTCACGCCTGCGCCGGACGCGGTCGGCGTCGGCCCGCGCCAGGCGGGTCAGCACGTGCTCGGTCAGCAGCACCGGACCGCCGAGCACCCGCCCGAGGAGCCGGCCGAACATCCCCGCCACCTCGTAAGTGGTGCCCGGATGGTCCAGCCCGCCCAGTGACGAGGCCGCGACCTTGGTCTGCGCCTCCTCTCGCGCGCGCAGCGGCGCCGCCCCGATCAGCGCCTGCCGCCACTCGCCCAGGGTCGACAGCGCGCCGTCCACGACGAGCTCCTCCATGGTCGGGGTCTCGGCATAGGCCATGGCCAGCGCCACCACCCGCTGACGCGGCGACAGGGCCAGCCACAGGGGCAGGCCGACGACCAGCACCGGCTCCCTGAACGGTCCGCCGCGCAGGCAGCGCGTGACCGGCTCAAGGTCGCGGACCGCCACCCTGCCGGGCCGCCGCACGCCGATCCGGTCGGCCACCCGTTCCGCGGCGCCGTACAGCTCCTTGGCCGCCGGACGGTCGAGCACCTCGGCGTCGGCGGGGATGGCGACGCCGAGCCGGGGGCGCAGCATCCAGCCGAGCGCGATGAGCAGGGCGCCGACCAGCCACCCGGCGAGCAGCTCGGAGTTGACCACGATCGTCCACGTGCCCAGCACGACGCAGGCGAGCGTCAGCGCGTGCACCACGATGGCCACAAGCAGGGCGAGGGGACGCTTCACAGGCCCGATCGTAGGCGCGCAGGATGCGCCCGGACAGGCCTGATCGTGAGCGGAGGCTGTGCCCGGACAGGCCTGATCGTGAGCGGAGGGCGCGCCTGGACCAGAGGCCAGGCGTCAGCGGCGCATCAGATCCTCTTCGTGCAGGTCGAACGGCTCCATGCCGAGCGCCTCGGCCAGCCGCTTCTCGGCGATGGGCAGGACCTCCTCGACCACGATCCGCCTGCCGGTCTCGGCGGACAGTGAGGAGACGCCCACGTCGGGGATGCCGCACGGCACGATCCGGTTGAACCACCGGGGGTCGTTGGCGCAGTTGAGCGCGAAGCCGTGCATGGTGACGCCTCCGGCGACCCGGATGCCGACCGCGCCGAGCTGACGATCGGGCAGGCCGAGGCTGGGGTCGCCGGCCGCCCACACGCCGGCGCGCCCGGTCGCGCGCCGCGCCGTGACGCCGAAGTCGGCGCAGATCTGGATCATCGCCTCTTCGAGCCGGCAGATGTAGGTGACCACATCGGTGATGGCGATGACCGGGTAGGCGACCAGCTGGCCGGGACCGTGCCAGGTGACGCGGCCGCCCCGGTCGACGTCGATCACCGGCGTGCCGTCGGCGGGCCGCTCGTGGGGCGCGGTGCGCCGGCCCGCGGTGTAGACCGGGGCATGCTCCAGCAGGAGAACCGTGTCGGTCAGCTCGCCGGCGATTCGTTTGGCGTGCACGCGGCGCTGCAACGCCCAGGCCTGCTCGTAGGGGACATCGACACCGAGGCGGACGATGGCTAGTGCGTGGGGATCGACCCCGTGCTTGGGGCGCATGGGACCATTGTGCCGTTCCGTCACCCCTGAAGGGTAATTCAGGAGGTCAGCAGCCGCGGCTCGATCCTGAACTCCTTCACCCCGCCGGTCCCGTCGTGCTCGATCAGGTAGGCGAAGCCCTCGGGGTCGGTGGTGACCGCCTGGATGAACTCGGTGCCGACGTAGTGCAGCCCCACGCCCTCGTCGGCCGCGTAGCCGCTGGGCAGCTCGCCGGTGGCCACCGACTGCTGCAGCAGCGGGCGGCGCTGCGGCTCGCCGTTGTAGTGCACCCCGCACGAATAGGGCAGGAACGCCAGCCCGTCGGCCCACACGCGCAGCTCGGGGCCGAAGGAGTCGGTGTTGCCGCCGACGTGCCAGCACAGCGCCCCCGCGCTCTGACCGGACAGCACCACGCCCGATCGCCACGCCTCCTCGAAGGCCTCGTCGAGCCCGTGCAGCCGCCAGAGCGCCATCAGGTTGGCCACGCTGCCGCCGCTGACGTAGATCATGTCCTGCTCCAGCATCCACGCCCGCGGGTCGTCGACGTTGGGCATCGGGAAGACGGTCAGGTGGCTCAGCTCGACGTCCCAGCCGGCGAACGCGCCGTACATCTTCAGCAGCCAGTCGCTGTCGTCGCCGACGGCGGTCGCGAGCAGGCCCAGCTTGGGGCGGTCCTGGCCGGTGAGGTCGAGGGCGTACCGGAGCAGCGGGCTGGCCTGGATGAATCCGTGGCGCCGGCTCTGGCGGAACGATCCGCCGCCGATGGCAAGGATGTGCGACTGCCCTGACCTGGTCATGTCGGAGTCTCCTCGATGGTGAAGGACGGACGGCACACTAGAGTACGGCGCGCAGTGCCTCGTCGAGACTGGTATGGGCGAAGCCGTATCCCGTGTCCTGCAGCTTCCGGGGAAGGATCTTGTGTCCGGACAGCAGCCCCTCTTTGGCGAACTCACCGATCCCCAAACTCAGCGCGAAGGCCGGGACGGGCATCGGCATGGTGCCCTTGCGCAGGGCTTTTCCGAGGGTCCTGGTGAACTCCGCGTTGGTGACGGGGGTAGGGGAGGTGAGATTGACCGGCCCCGACAAATCCCGATTTTTCAGGATGTGCAGCGTGGCCCCCACCCAGTCGTCCTCCGCGATCCACGACCAGTACTGCTTCCCCGACCCCAGCGGCGCGCCCAGCCCCATCCTGAAGATCGGCAGCATCCGCCCGAGCGCCCCGCCCCGCCCGCTCAGCACCAGCCCGGTGCGCAGCTGGGCGGTCCGCACGCCGAACGACCCGGCCTCCCGCGCCTCGCCCTCCCAGCGCTCGCAAAGGTCGGCCAGGAACCCCTCGCCCCTGCCGGTGTCCTCGTCGACCACCCGGTCACCGGTGTCTCCGTAGAAGTCGACCCCGGAGGCCGACACCAGCACCTCGGGCGGCTGGGACAGCTCCCGCAGGGCGCCGACCAGCGTCCGCGTGCTGTCGACGCGGCTGCGCACCAGCTCCCGCTTGTAGGCCGGGGTCCACCGCCGGTCCGCGATCGGCGCACCGGCCAGGTGCACCACCGCCTCGGCACCCTCGATCGCGGCCGGATCGAGCACGTTCTCGGCGGGCTGCCAGAACACCTCGTCGTCCCCGCGCGGCTCCCGCCGCACCAACGTGACGACCCGCTCGCCGTCACCCCGGAGCGCCTTGACCAGCGCACTCCCCAGCAGGCCCGACGCCCCGCTCACCACAACAGCCATCCCCGCTATATCTCCCTCATGCCACGAAATATCCACCAGCCCTGCTGAACGCGCCGGCCCCGGCCCACAGGACGTCGTCACGGCGGGCCACCCTGTGCGGGTCAGCGGCCGTATCCCTGGAGGCCCCCAGCCCCGGTCGGCGTCCGGCGCCGGCTTGGCCCGCCGTGACGGATGGGGGTGTGGGTGTGGGGTGGGGGAACGTGAAAGGGCCGGCCGGAGAACGCCGGCCGGCCATGGGAGGTGGGCCGGCCCGGCGGATCGCCGGGCCGGCCCAGGGATCAGGCGAGGCCGAGCTGGGCCTCGAAGCGGCCCTCTTCGAGGCGGCGCTTGATGGTGGTGAGGAAGCGGGCCGCGTCGGCGCCGTCGACCAGGCGGTGGTCGTAGGTCAGCGCCAGGTAGACCATCGAGCGGATCGCGATGACCTCGCCCTCGGGCGTGTCGATCACCACGGGACGCTTGACGACCGCGCCGGTGCCGAGCATGCCGACCTGCGGCTGGTTGAGGATCGGCGTGTCGAACAGCGCGCCCCGGCTGCCGGTGTTGGTGAGCGTGAACGTGCCGCCGGTGATCTCGTCGGGGGTCACCTTGTTGGCGCGGGTGCGCTCGGCCAGGTCGGCCGTCTTGCGGGCGAGCCCGGCGAGGTTGAGGTCGCCGGCGTTCTTGATGACGGCCGCGATGAGGCCACGCTCGGTGTCGACGGCGACGGCGAGGTGCTCGACGTCGAAGTAGGTGACCTCCATCGTCTCGTTGTTGATCGTCGCGTTGAGCTTGGGGTGCTGCTTGAGCGCCTCGATGGCGGCCATCTCGAAGAACGGCATGAACGACAGCTTGACGCCCTCGCGGCGCTGGAAGTCGGCCTTGGCCTGGTCGCGCAGCCGCGCGATCTTGGTGACGTCGACCTCGACGACCGTGGTGAGCTGCGCGGCGGTCTGCAGCGACTCGACCAGGCGCTTGGACATGGTCTGCCGCAGGCGCGACATCTTCTCGGTGCGGCCGCGCAGCGTGGTGTCGACCTCGACCGGCTCGGGAGCAGCGGCCTGGGCGGGCGCGGCGGCGGGCTGGGCGGCGGCGGGAGCCGGAGCCTGGGCGGCGGGGGCCGCCTGCGCGCGCTGCGTCTTGGCCGCCTCCAGCACGTCCTGCTTGCGGATGCGGCCGCCCACGCCGGTGCCGTTGACGGCGTCGAGGTCGACGCCGTGCTCGTTGGCGAGCTTGCGCACCAGCGGCGTCACATAGGGGCTCTCGCCGGAGGGCTGCGGCGGGGCCTGCTCGGCGGGCGCCTGCGGAGCCGGGGCCTGCGGTGCCGGTGCCTGCGGAGCAGGAGCCTGCTGGGCCGGTGCGGGCGCGGGCGGGGCCTGCGGTGCCGGGGCGGGCGGAGCCTGCTGGGCCGGCGCCTGCTGGACGGGCTCGGGCTGCGCCGGGGCGGGCTGGGGGATCGAGGAGGCGGGAGCGGGCTCCGGCTCCGCGGCCGGGGCCTCCTGCTGAGCCGGGGCGGCACCGCCGGCCTGGCCGTTCTCGTCGATGATGGCCAGCTCGGCGCCGACCTCGACGGTCTCGTCCTCAGCCACAACGATCTTGGTGACGACGCCCGCGGACGGCGACGGGATCTCGGTGTCGACCTTGTCGGTCGACACCTCCAGGAGCGGCTCGTCGGCCTCGACGCGCTCGCCTTCCTTCTTCAGCCAACGGGTTACCGTGCCCTCGGTAACGCTCTCGCCGAGCTGGGGCATCTGTACGGAGACCGGCATCGTTATCTTCTCTCGCGTTCTGATCTCGAGGGCTTGACTAGTTGTGGACGTGCAGCGGCTTGCCGGCCAGGGCCAGCATCGCCTCACCAACGGCCTCGGACTGGGTCGGGTGTGCGTGGATGAGCTGGGCGACCTCTGCGGGCAGCGCCTCCCAGTTGTAGATCAGCTGCCCCTCGGTGACGAGCTCACCGATGCGGCGGCCCACCATGTGGACGCCGACGACCGGCCCGTCCTTCTGGGCGATGACCTTGACGGCGCCCGCCGTGCCGAGGATCTGGCTCTTGGGATTGCCGGCGAGGTCGTAGACCTGCTCCACGATCTCCAGCCCGCGCTCGGCGGCCTGGGCGGAGGTGATGCCGACCGAGGCGACCTCGGGGTCGGAGTAGGTGATGCGCGGCACGCCCGCGTAGTCGATGGGCGGCGGGTTGAGGCCGGCGATGTGCTCGGCCACCATGATGCCCTCGGCGAACCCGGCGTGCGCCAGCTGCAACGTGGGGATCAGGTCGCCGATCGCGTAGACGCCCGGCACGGAGGTCTGGCAGTGCTCGTCGACCACGACCGCGCCGCGCTCGATGGCGATGCCGGCCTCCTCGAAGCCCATGCCCGAGGACACGGCGCCGCGGCCGACCGCGACCAGCAGGATCTCGGCGTCGAGGGTCTTGCCGTTGGCCAGGGTGACCACCACGCCCGTGTCGGTGGTCTTGGCGCTCTCGAAGAAGACGCCCAGTTCGTACTTGATGCCGCGGCGGCGGAAGGCGCGCTCCAGCAGCTTGGAGCTCGACTCCTCCTCGGCCGGCAGCAGGTGGGGCAGGGCCTCGACGATCGTGACCTCGGCCCCGAACGAGCGGTAGACGCTGGCCAGCTCGACGCCGATCACGCCGCCGCCCAGCACCACCACGGAGCTCGGCACGTGGTCCATGGTCAGGGTGTGCTCGCTGGTGATGACACGCTCACCGTCGATCTCCAGGCCGGGCAGCGACCTGGGCGCCGAGCCGGTGGCCAGCACGACGGCGCGGCCCTCGTAGACCTCGGAGCCGACCTGGATCGCGCGCTCTGCGACGAGGCGGCCCTCGCCCTCGACGATCGTCACGCCCGCGCCCTTGAGCAGGCCCTGCACGCCCTTCCAGGCGCGAGTGACGATCTTGTCCTTGAAGGCGTGGACGCCGGGGACGTCGATGCCCTCGAACCGCGCCTTGACGCCGAACGTCTCGCTCTCGCGCGTCTCGTCGGCGACCTCGGCGGAGTGCAGCAGAGCCTTCGTGGGGATGCATCCCCTGTGGAGGCAGGTGCCGCCGATCTTGTCCTTTTCGATCAGGGCGACGGTCTTGCCCAGCTCGGCCGCCCGCAGCGCGCAGGCGTAGCCGCCGCTGCCGCCACCTAGGACGACGATGTCGTAGGCCACAGGAAGGCTCCTTGTCGGGGTGTTCGTGATGCCGTCATCTTTTCATTTGTTTCAGATGCTCGCGTGCCGCTCGGCGAGTCCGATGAGGGTGCGGGTGATCGCGCCGGTGCCGCCCTTGGGGGTGTAGCCGTGCGGCTCGCCCTTGTTGAACGCGGGTCCGGCCATGTCGATGTGCGCCCAGCGCACCCCGTCGGGCACGAACTCCTTCAGGAAGATGCCCGCGGTCAGCATGCCGCCCCAGCGCTCGGGGTGGAGGTTGGCGAGGTCGGCGATCGGGGAGTCGAGGCCCTTGCGCAGCTCCTCGGGCAGCGGCATGCCCCAGGCGCCCTCGCCCGCGTCGCCGGCGACCTCGACGACGAGCTCCCTGATCGCGTCGTCGTTGGCCATGACGCCGGCCGTGCGCCAGCCGAGCGCGACGATCTGCGCGCCGGTGAGGGTGGCGACGTCGACGATCAGGTCGGGGGAGTCCTCGGCCGCCCGCGCGATGCCGTCCATGAGCACCAGGCGGCCCTCGGCGTCGGTGTCGAGCACCTCGACGGTCTTGCCGCTGTAGCTGTGGAGGACGTCGGACGGGCGCTGCGCGGTGCCGCTGGGCAGGTTCTCGGCCAGGCAGAGGTAGCCGACGGCGTTGACCGGCAGGCCCAGGCGGGCGATGCCGACCAGTGCCCCGAAGACGGCGCCCGCGCCGCCCATGTCGGACTTCATCCAGTCCATGGACGCGGACGGCTTGAGCGACAGGCCGCCCGAGTCGAACGTGATGCCCTTGCCCACGAACGCCAGCGTCTTGCCGGCCTCCGGATGGGTGTAGGAGAGACGGACCAGGCGCGGCGGGTTGACCGAGCCCTGGCCGACGCCGACGAGACCGCCGTAGCCGCCGTCCTTGAGCTGCTTCTCGTCGAGCACCTCGACGGTCAGCCCGGCCTCGGCGCCCGTCCGCTCGGCGATCTCGGCGAACTTCGCCGGCCACAGGTCGGACGGCGGTGTGTTGACCAGATCGCGGACCAGGGCGACGGACTCGGCCAGCACGGTGGCGCGCTCGGCGGCGCTCGTGCCGTGGCCGTGCTCGCCAGCCTCGGCGGAGAGCACGGTCAGCTCGGCCACCGGCTCCTTGCGCTCGCCGTTGGTGCGGTAGCGGGAGTAGTCGTAGGCGCCCAGCAGCGCGCCGAGCGCGACGGCCTCGACCTCCTGGGCCGACGCGGCGGGCAGGGCCAGGGCGGCGCGGGCCGTGCCGGCCAGCGAGCGCACGGCGGCGCCGGCGGCGCGGCGCAGCCCCTCGGCGTCGGGCGACTCACCCAGGCCGACCGCGACCAGCAGCGGCGCGGTGATGGCGCCGAACACCGGCACCTTGGCGATCTCGCCGGGCTTGCCGGTGAACCCGACGGCGGCGAGGGAGGTGGCGAGCTTCCCGTCGAAGGCGGCGTCGAGACTTTCCGCTCCCGTCGCGGGGCGAGGGCCCTCCGGGCCGGAACGGAACCCGACGATCAGTGCGTCGGTGTCGAAAGAGACGGGGTCTGCTGAGTTCAGCCGCACAGTGGTCACGTAAACCGATGCTATCCAGGGTTTCCAGGTACTAACAAACAGGGGTTCATCCCATGAATCATTTACGCAACATGGTGCTATAGTCATTAGCACCATGTTGCTCACGCTCGATCTCAACGACGCGCGGCCCCTGCACCAGCAGGTGGCCAGCGCCATCCGTCACGCCATCGGCGAGGGGGCGTACACGCCGGGAGACCGGTTGCCGCCGGCCCGCGACCTGGCCGACGCGCTCGGCATCAACGCCAACACGGTGCTGCGCGCGCTGCGCGACCTGCGGGACGAGGGGCTGCTGGAGTTCAGGCGCGGACGCGGCGTCAGCGTCGCCGGCCGCGCCGACGGGCGCGCGCTGCTCGTGGAGCGGGCACGCGAGCTGCTGGACGAGGCCAGAAGATACGGCTACCGCCGCGAAGACCTCATCACCATCCTTGAGGAGTTGCCATGAACCCCCGATCCGCCGCCGCCCTCTGGGGGACGGTCGTCACCGCCGCGCTGGTCGCGGTTCCGTTGACTCTGCGCGACCGGCTGCCCGATCCGCTGGCCGTGCACTGGGGCCCGGCGGGAGCGCCCGACGGCGAGCTGTCGTTCGCGGACGGCCTGGCGGTGCAGGTGGCGATGTGGATCGTGATCTGGGGGTTCCTGCTCGTCGCCGCCGCGCGGGAGCGGACGCTCGCCCGCAGGATGGGCCGCGCCTACTGGTGGGGCACCCTCGTCGGAGGCGGGCTGTTCGTGCTCGGCATGGGCGGCACGACCCTGCTGGCCAACCTCGACGCGCCCGACTGGACCGCCGCCGTCCTGAAGCCGTGGCAGGTCATCACGGTGATCCTGGTGAGCGCCGCCGCCGGGCTGCTCGCCGGCCACCTCGGCAGGGGAGGCCCCGACCTGCGGGCGCCCGCCGGCGTCGAGCCGCCCCGGCTCGACCTCAGGCCGGGGCAGCGCGTGGTGTGGGTCAGCCGCCTCACCAATCCCTGGCTGCTCGCCGTGACCACCGTCGCGGCGGCCGGGCTGGTCGTCGTCGCGGTGCTCGACGTCGCGGGCGCCTCCGTCGGCCCCGTGCTTGCGCCGCTCGGCATCGTGCTGCTCGTCGGGCTGCTGACCACCTCCCTCACCTGCCGCGTCACCGCCGACGGCCTCCGGATCGGGTTCGGGCCGTTCGGCTGGCCGGCCCGCCGGATCCAGCTGTCCAAGATCGACAAAGCCTGGTCGGACACGCGGTATCCGAGTCAGGTCGGCGGCTGGGGCATCCGGGGCCTGCCGGGTGCCGCGACCATCATGCTGCGCGGTGGCGAGTGCCTGATCATCCGCTACCGCTCCGGTGGCGAGCTGGCCGTCAGCGTCGACGACGCCGCCCGCGGCGCCGCCCTCCTCAACGCCCTCGTCGCCGAGAAGGTGAGCCGGTGAGCAGGCACCCGCACCCGCGCTGCTCGCCTTGACGGGGTTTCTCCTGCTCAGGCGCTTTCCGGTACGCGTGCCGCAGCCGGCCGCCTGACCGGTCGTCGCCGTCAGCCCAGGACGGCGCACACGACGAGGGCGGCCGTGGTGGCGGTCTCGGCGAGCGCGCCGAGCACGTCGCCCGTGACGCCGCCCAGCCGCCGCCGGGCATGGGCGAGCAGCAGCAGCGCGGCCACCAGCCCGGCGAGCGTCGCCAGCGGCAGGACGACCACAGCCGGCAGGCCGGCCCCCGAGGTTCCCGAGGTCCCCGAGGCCGGTACGGCCAGGCCGAGCGCGGTGCCGGCGACCAGGGCCACGAGGGTGACGAGCCAGGCGGCGGCCGGACGTACGGTGCCCGCCACCAGGGCGCCCAGCCCGTCGGGGCGGGCGGCGGGGACCCCGGACCGGCAGGCCCAGGTGAGTGCCAGGCGGCCGGTCACGCAGGCGGTCACCAGGGCCCAGGGGCCGGCCGACGACAGGGTGGCGACCTGGACGAGCAACGTGAGCACCAGCGTCACCACGCCGAACGGCCCGATGTCGGACTTCCGCATGACGGCGAGCGCCTGGCCGGCGGGCCTGCCGCTGCCCAGGCCGTCGGCCAGGTCGGCCAGCCCGTCCAGGTGCAGCCCGCGCGTCAGCACGGCCAGCGTCCCGGCCGCCAGGGCGGCTCCCAGCAGTGGCGGCCCCGGCAGCAGCAGCGGCACGCTCGCCAGCAGGCCGAGGACCAGCCCGACGACCGGCGCCAGCAGCATGGCCGGGCCCGCCACTCCGCTGTCCACCCGCGTCACCCGGACCGGGAAGACGGTGAGTGTGCCGACCGCGAAGCGCAGCCCGTGCATCACAACAGCTCGTCCAGCATCCGGTAGTACTCCAGCCGCCGCGGGTCGGGCTCGGCGAGCCCGTACGCCGCCAGGAAGTCGGCCCCGGACCGCTCGTCCAGCTCGCGCAGCGCGAGGGCCAGGTCGACGTGCCGGTCGGCCACGCCGAGCGCGCCCAGGTCGATCAGCACCGGCTCGCCCGAGGGCGGCGCGAGCACGTTGGCCGGGGTGAAGTCGCCGTGCGTGACGACCAGGTCCTCCTCGGCGGGCCGCTCGGCCACGAGCCGCTCGTACACCTGCTCCGGCGTGAGTCCCGTCCGGGCCTCGTCGAAGTCGCGCGGATCGACCAGCCCGGCCGCCACCCGCTCGCGGGCCCGGCCCAGCTTGACGTCGAGCCGCTCGTCGAAAGGACACTCGCCGACCGGTACGCCGTGCAGGGCGCGCAGCGCCCGTCCCATGATCGTGCCCGCCTGGGGAGGCGGCGCCTTGCGCTCCAGACTGCGCCAGCCCACGTCCGACAACACCAGCGCGTCACCCTCGAACGCCACGACCTCCGGCACCGCCATCCACCGCCTGAGCCACACGAGCCGGTCACGCTCGCCGCGCGCGGCCGGGCCCTGCTTCACGTAGTAGACGCCCGTGGGGAACGTGACGCGCAGTGTCTCACCGCTCATGCCCTCGTGGTCGCCGGACCAGACGGCGTCGTCACCGAACAGGTCCAAGATCCGCCCAGGAAGCCGCATAACGGTCGATCCTAAGGGCCACTAGGGTGGCCGAATGCACGTGGTTGAACTCGAAGGCGTAGGTGTCCGGGTCGTCGGCAAGGCACTGCTGAGCGACGTCGACTGGCGGGTTGAGTACGGCGAGCACTGGGCGATCCTCGGCCCCAATGGCGCCGGCAAGACGACGCTGCTCTCGCTGGCCGCCGCCGTGCGGCACCCGACGGAGGGCACGGTGAGCGTCCTGGGCCACCGGCTCGGCCGGGTCGACGTGCGGTCGCTGCGCCGCCACATCGGCCTGGTGGCCTCCAGCCAGCGGCTCATCGACGAGGAGCTGCTGGAGGAGGAGGGCGCGACCGCGCACACCGTGGTGCTCACCGGGCACACCGGGACGAGCGCCCCGCTCTGGGACAGGTACGGCGACGCCGAGCACGAGCGCGCGCTGCGGCTGCTGGCCGACCTCGGCTGCAAGGACCTGGCCGACCGCCCCTTCCGGGTGTGCTCCCAGGGCGAGCGCGCCCGCATCCGGGTGGCCCGCTCGCTCATGCCGGATCCGGCGGTGCTGCTGCTCGACGAGCCGTTCGCCGGGCTCGACCTGCCCGCCCGCGAGGACCTCATCGCGGCGGTCGAGGACCTGGCGGAGACCAGGCCGGTGCTCACCACGATCACGGTGACCCACCACCTGGAGGAGGTGCCCTCGACCACGACCCACGCCATGCTCATGTGCGACGCCCGCGTCCTGGCGGCCGGGCCCGTGGCGGACGTCCTCACCCCGTCCAACCTGTCCGACTGCTTCAGCCGTCCGCTGCACGTGGACCGGCTCGACGGTCGCTGGTACGCCCGGGCCGTCCGCCCCTGAGCCGGGCGGCCAGGGGCGTACGCTCAGGCCGTCCCGCGCCGCCCATGCCCCAGGCGGGCCCCGGGGCGCTCCGCGGGCTCTCAGAGCGGCAGGAGGCGGCCGGCGACGACCAGGGCCACATCCTCCGACTCGGCGGCCAGCCGCTCGTTGAGACGGCCGAGCGCGTCCCTGAAGGTCCGCCCGCCGGCCGTGGCGGGCACCACGCCCATGCCCACCTCGTCGGACACCGCCACGATCGGCCGCGCCGCGTCCCGCCACGCCCGCACCAGCTCGTCGCACCGCCGCCAGACCGGCGCCCGGTCGCCCTCCCAGGCGCCGTGCTCGTCGAAAACCGCGGCCAGCCAGGTGCCGAGCCCGTCCACGAGCAGCGGCGTGGTGGCCTCGCGGACGGCCCGCGCCAGGTCGACGGTCTCCAGCGTCGCCCAGTGCCCGGGCCTGCGCTCCCGGTGGGCGCGCACCCGCGCGGCCCACTCCGCGTCGCCCTCGCCCTGCGGCCCGGTGGCCACATAGGTCACGTACGGCTCCGCCGCCAGGCGCAGCTCGGCCTCGGCCGACTTGCCCGACCGCGACCCGCCCAGCAGCAACGTCCTGCGCGGGGGCGCCATCAGGGGCGGCGGCCGGCCGGTGTCGATCGTGGTCCCGTCGGGTACGGCCCGCGCCCCCCACAGCGCCAGCCGCCGGGCCAGCTCCTCCTCCGACCTGACGCGATGGTCGACGCCCACGGCCACCACCTGGGTGCGCTCGCCCACCACCCCCGCCCGCCGCAGCAGCCCGAGCCGCTCCGGCCCGTCGAGCAGGTCGGCGAGCACGAGGTCGCACGCCGGCACGTCCAGCGGCGTCCGTCCCGCCGGCACGTACAGCAGCCGGGCGCCGTCCGGCCCGGTCAGGCCGTGCCCGCCGGCGAACGACCGATGGCCGCCCGGCAGGTCTCGGAACGGGAACCCGGCCACGCCGTCCACGACGGGCTCGAACGGCCGCCGGTGCGCCGACGGCGGGCGGGCGCACGAGGCGCACCGGCAGCCGGGCGCCGGCCAGCCCGCGGGGCCCGCCGTACCGGCGAGAAGTACCTTCACCGCGCCGATCGTACAAACCCCCTCGGAACGGCGGTCAGCGGGACAGGGGGGGCGACACGAAACGCGCGCGGCATCGATCGACTTCCAGGCTCGGGAGTAGGGTGCCAGTGCCGTCGGAGGGTGCGCCGGCGAACCCGCGGAAAAGGAGCGTATGCATGACATGGCGGTGGCGTTATGAAAACGCGCATGGTGGTGAGGTGACAGATCGGCCGTTGCCCCGAGAGGTTTTTCCGAGCCAGGCCGACGCGGAGTCCTGGATCGGCGAAAACTGGCGTGAGCTGCTCGAATTCGGTGTCGAGCAGGTCGCTCTCCTGGAAGAGGAACGCGTCGAATACACGGGATTGTCATTGCGTCCGGAGTGAACAGAGCACCTAGAAAAACCCCTTGAGTCGTGTCGTGACTCAAGGGGTTTTCGTTTGGCGGAGTTTACGGGCGCGATTCGGGGCTGACGGTCCTCGAGGGGTCCCGCTCCACGATCGGGCCGAGCGCGTCGTCGATCCGCCCGAGGACCTCGGCGTCGAGCTTGACGCCCGCGGCCTTCACGTTGTCGCGCACCTGCTCGGGCCGGGTGGCGCCGACGATGGCGCTGGACACGTTGGGGTTCTGCAGCACCCAGGCGACCGCCAGCTGGGCCATGCTCAGCCCGAGGTCGGCGGCGATCGGCTTGAGCTCCTGCACCCTGGTCAGCACGTCGTCCTTCATGAACCGGGAGATCATGGCGCTGCCGCCCGGGTCGGTCGCCCGCGAGCCCTCGGGCGGCTGCCGGCCGGGCAGGTACTTCCCGGTGAGGACGCCCTGGGCGATCGGCGACCAGACGATCTGGCCGACGCCCTCGCGCTCGCTCAGCGGCACGACCTCCGTCTCGATGACCCGCCACAGCATCGAGTACTGCGGCTGGTTGGACACGATCCGGTCGAAGCCCATCTCGTCGGCGATCTTCAGCGCCTCGGCGATCTGGCCGGCGGTCCACTCGCTGACCCCGACGTACAGCACCTTGCCCTGCCGTACGAGATCGTCGAAGGTCTTGAGGGTCTCTTCGAGCGGGGTCTCGAAGTCGAAACGGTGCGCCTGGTAGAGGTCGACGTAGTCGGTCTGCAGGCGGCGCAGCGAGGCGTTGATCGACTCGGTGATGTGCTTGCGGGACAGGCCACGGTCGTTGGGCCCGGCTCCGGTCGGCCAGTAGACCTTGGTGAATATCTCCAGCGACTCCCGGCGGACGTCCTTCAGCGCCCGGCCGAGCACCGCCTCGGCCTTGGTGCCGGCGTAGACGTCGGCGGTGTCGAACGTGGTGATGCCCTCGTCGAGGGCGGCCTGGACGCACTGCTTGGCGGCGTCCTCCTCCACCTGGGAGCCATGGGTGAGCCAGTTGCCGTAACTGATCTCGCTGACCTTGAGACCGCTACGACCGAGGTGACGGAATTCCATGTACCCGACCTTAAGCGGTCAGCTGATCCGTTTCGGGATAAGGTGCCTGACGTGGTGAAGCTCGTACGGCTGGCGCTGACCGGCGCGATCCTGGCCGCGATAGCGGTACGGCTGCGCCGCCGTGCCCGCCTGCCGGAGCACGGGCGGACCGAGCAGGAGCAGGGGGATGTCATCCCCGCCGGCCTGCCCCGCCGCCCGGTGCGGCGGACGAGGCGGACCTGGCCCGCGCTGTTCGGGGTGAGCGCGCTCGCCGTGGCGGTCCTCGTGTTCTCCACCCGGGTGGCGACGTCGGGCGAGCAGGTGTGGGGGAAAGCCCTCGAACCGACCTCCGAGCACGCTCCAGAGCCGGCCGCGGATCCCGTCGCTCCGGATCCGGTCGTCTCCACGCCATCGGCCATGTCATCGCCCATGTCATCGGCCACGCCGTCGGCCACCGCGCCATCCGCTACCGCGCCATCCGCCACCGCGCCGCCCGCCTCCACGTCATCGGCCTCCGCGCCCGATCCGGCGTGCGCTCCCGGACGCCGCCCGGTGGTGGTGCGCCCGGTCGATCCGAAGGTGAAGAGGGCCGTCGACCGGCAGTGGCGGCGCATCGAGCGCTGGCTGGAGACCCGGGCGCCGCGAACCCATGCCACGCTCGGCCGGCCGGGCCGGGCACGGACGATCGCGATCGCCGAAGCGCAGATGGGCCTGGACCTCCCCGACGACCTGCGCGCCTCGCTGCTGCGCCACAACGGCACCGGAGCGTTCGGCCTGGGCGCCACCGCGCCCTCGTCCAGCGTCCGGGACATCCGCGACCGCTGGCGCGAGCTGTGCCGTCGCGACTCCGCGGACCTGCGCCAGGGGCCGCTCGAGGACCGGTGGAACGGTGGGATGATCCCGTTCGCGTACCGCTCCGACAGGGGATACGGCCTGATCGACTCGCGGACGGGCGGCGTCGGCTGGGACGACCTGGTCACGGGCAGGACGTCTCCCGCGATGCCGTCCTATCACGCGCTCCTGCGCGCCACCGCCGACGCCCTGGAGCGGGGCGGCGAGGTCGCCGGATGGACGCCGCGGGTGACGCGCGGCGTCCTGCGCTGGACGCCGCCGAGGTGAGGCTCGGCGCTACTTCTTCGGCGGGACGGGCTTGCCGCCCGGCAGCACCGTGGGAGGCGGGAAGCGCAGCTTGCGGATCTGCAGGGCGCGCATCGCGGCGTAGAAGCCGACGCCCCGCAGGCTCTCGTCCGGGTATTTCTCGGCCACCAGCCGCTTCATCCGCCAGGCCACGTAGATCGAGGTGAACAGGACGCCGACCATCATGATCGGCCAGCCGATCGTGATCACGCTGCTGAGGATCAGCGGCCTGATGTCCGCGGGCCACGGAACCCACGTCGCCAGCAGGATGAGCATCGAGAACGGCAGGAAGTACTGGCTCGGCAGCCGGCGCGAGTCGACCCAGTCACGGGCGAACTTGCGCGCCGGGCCCTTGTCGCGCGCGGGGTAGTAGCGCTCGTCACCGGCGAGCATGCCCTTGCGGGCCCGTTCACGCTCGGCGGCCTGCTTGGCGCGTGACTGCCGGTAGGCCTCCTTGCGGTCCTTGGGGGCCGTGACCGGCTGGCGCCTTCGGCTCTCGGCGTCTCGGCGCTTGGGTGTGGGACGACCCTTACCCTGGGGCTTAGGATCGTCAATGGGGACGGGGGAGTCGTCCACGGAGGTTTGGGAACGGCGTCGCAACACGATGCCAACCCTACCTGGACTGCAACTTAGTGACGCCCTCGTGCGTTATGCGTAGGGTAATCCCAAGGCGGCTGCGCTGCACTGGGTGAACACCAGCACGACCTAAGAAGGGGACGGCCGACGCGCATGAGCGTGATGAAGAGACTTTCAATGATCTTCAAGTCCAAGGCCAACAAGGCCTTGGACAAGATGGAGGATCCACGCGAGACCCTCGACTATTCCTATCAGCGGCAGCTCGAGTTGCTGCAGAAGGTGCGTCGGGGCGTGGCGGACGTCGCCACCTCGCGTAAGCGGGTCGAGCTGCAGATCAACGGTCTTGAGCAGCAGGCGAAGCGCTATGAGGAGCAGGGCCGCAAGGCGCTGTCCGTGGGGCGTGAGGACCTGGCTCGTGAGGCGCTGCAGCGCCGGTCCAATCTGCAGACGCAGATGAGCGACCTGAAGATCCAGCATGACAATCTGCAGGCCGAGGAGGAGAAGCTGACCACGGCCTCCCAGCGGTTGCAGGCCAAGGTCGACTCCTTCCGCACCAAGAAGGAGACCATCAAGGCGACCTACACCGCGGCCGAGGCGCAGACGCGCATCAACGAGGCGTTCTCCGGCATCTCCGAGGAGATGGGCGACGTCGGTCTGGCCATCCAGCGTGCCGAGGACAAGACCGCGCAGATGCAGGCGCGGGCCGGCGCGATCGACGAGTTGCTCGCCAGCGGCGCGCTCGACGACTATAGCGGCACCCGTGGCGACGACATCCAGGCCGAGCTCGACCGCATGGGCGGCGGCATGGACGTCGAGCTGGAGCTGGCCAGGATGAAGTCCGAGCTCGGTCAGGGCCCCGCTCCGCAGGGCGCCATCGAGCAGGGCCAGCAGCAGCCTCAGCAGCAACAGCAGCCTCAGCAGCAGCAGCAACAGCAGCCGACGCAGCAGCTGCGCCAGCCGGGGGAGGGCGCATGATCGTCAGAATCATGGGCGAGGGGCAGGTGGAGATCTCGGCCGACGACATCGGCGTCCTCAACGAGCTCGACACCGAGCTGGAGACGGCGATCGAGACCGATGACGAAGCCGTCTTCCGCGAGAAGCTGCACGCGTTGCTCGACAAGGTGCGCCATGTCGGCAAGGCGCTGCCCGACGACAGTCTTGAGCCGTCAGAGCTGATCCTTCCCCCCGCGGACGCCTCGATCGAGGAGGTCCGGGAGATGCTGGGCGATCAGGGCCTGATTCCGGGCTAGACATGAGTTCCCGGTTCGCGTCCGACAGCGGCCTGACCCGCCGCATGCTCGTGACGATGTTCTTGCTCGGCCTGCTCTACGTGGTGTTCGTCGGCGTCCTGATCGCCCTGGGCGCTCAGGCGGTGACCGTGCTGCTGATCGCGGTGGTCGTGCTGCTGGTGCAGTACTTCCTGTCCGATCGCATCGCGTTGTTCGCGATGGGCGGGCGGGAGGTCTCGCCGCAGCAGGCTCCCGAGTTGCACGGCATGATCGACCGGCTCTGCGCCATGGCCGACATGCCCAAGCCGCGGGTGGCGATCGCGGACTCCGACGTCCCCAACGCGTTCGCCACCGGCCGCAACCAGAAGAAGTCCGTCGTCTGCGTGACGACCGGCATCCTGCGCCGCCTGGAGCCCCAGGAGCTCGAAGGGGTGCTGGCCCACGAGCTCTCGCACGTCGCCCACCGCGACGTGGCGGTCATGACGATCGCCTCGTTCCTCGGCATCCTCGCCGGCCTCATGACGAGGGTCGCCCTCTACTCGGGCCTCGGCTCCCGGCGCGGCAACGGCCAGGGCGGCCTGCCCATCGGCCTGATCATCATGCTGGTGTCGGTCGTGGTCTACGCCGTCAGCTTCCTGCTCACCCGTGCCCTGTCGCGCTACCGGGAGCTGGCCGCCGACCGGGCGGGCGCGTTGCTCACCCAGCGGCCGTCGGCCATGGCCAGCGCCCTGGTCAAGATCAGTGGCGACATGGCCCGCATCCCGACGCGTGACCTGCGTGAGGCCGAGCCGTTCAACGCCTTCTACTTCGCTCCCGCCCTCGCCCCGGGCGCGACCATGGCCGCACTGTTCTCCACCCACCCGCCGCTCGACCGCCGCCTGGACCAGCTCTCGAAGATCTCCGCCCAGCTCGGAAGGGGCTGACATGGGCTGGCTCGACGCCCTGTTCGGCCGGTCCAAGCCGGTCAAGCCCAACCTCGACGCGTTGTTCGCGCTCCCGTCCGCCGCCGTGACCCTGCAGGCCGCCACCGGCCTGGAGCCCACCGGGCTCGGCTCGGTCGCCTTCCGGGCCGCCGAGGGAGGAGCCTTCGCCACCCTCGAACGCGACGTGAAGGCGCTGCTCGGCGAGCGCGTCGAGGATATCGACGACGACTACGGCTACACCTGGCTGCAGGTGCGCCGCCCGCCTGACGCCCTCTCCGACCTGGTGACCGAGCTGCACGCGGTCAACTCCTCGCTGGAGGGCGCCGGGTTCGGCCCGTCGCTGCTCTGCTCGCTGGCGTCGTTCGCCGACCCCGAGGGGCGGCGGCTCGCGATCGTCTACCTCTACAAGCGGGGCACCTTCTATCCGTTCGCCCCGCTTCCCGGGCAGCGCCGCGACAACGCGCTCGAACTCCAGGTCAGGGGGGTGCTTTCCACCGAGCTTCCGCTTGAGGAGGATCTGGGGCGATGGTTCCCAGTATGGGGTGCCCCGGGGCTCTAAATACGCATAGTGATCTAATGATCGCGTGGAGCGAAGATTGGTGGGATTTGCGGCTTCTGCGTTCATTGTCGCCGCAGTGCTGTCCAGTGCGTGGGTGACCGGCCAGTTCACCAGCCCCGAAGTGGACCGGATCGCGGGCCACATCAGCGAGCTGGCGGCCCGTGACCAGCCGTGGACCCGCCTGTTCCGCTCAGCCGACGCGCTGACGGGGGTGGCCTGTCTGGCCGGGGTGGCGCTGGTGCCCCGCGCCCGGCGTGAGTGGCCCGGCTGGCTGGCGTTCGCCGTTCTCGGCGGCTTGCTGATCATGAGCGGGGTGTTCCCTCTCGACTGCGCGGTGCTGAGCGACCCGGCCTGCGAGCACAGCGCGCTGTCGTGGTCGCACCACATCCACGCCGTCGTCGGCGTGCTCGCCTCCGTCGCCGTCCTGGCCGTCATGGCGTTGTTCGGCCTGAGCTGGCGGACGTGGCCGGCCTGGCTCCTCACGGGCCTGTCCCTGGGCGTCACCGGGCTGGCGATCACCGCCACCGCGACCGGCTACCTGACCGGCCTGGCTCAGCGCGCCCAGGTCGCGCTGCTCGCCGTCTGGCTCGTGTACGTCGCCCTCCGCCTCCTCACCGCCGACCCGCCCTCGTCCGCCGACGGTCCCGCAGCCACGGATCGCGGTGCGAGGCCGCACGTGATCGAGCAGGGGAACGGTCCGGCCGTGCTGGTCTCCGCCGGCCTCGCGGGCGCCTGGTTCCACTGGGACCGGGTGGCCGCCGAACTGGCCCGGAGCCACCGGGTGATCCGCTTCGACCGTCCCGGCCTGGGGCTCAGCCCGGCCTCGCCCACCCCCCTCACCCTGTACGGCGAGGCGGCCCGGCTGGCCGCGCTGGCCCCGGCCCATCCCCAACAGGTCACCGTGGTCGCCCACTCGGTGGCCGCCTGGCACGCGGAGGCGTTCGCCCGGTTGCACCCGATGCGCGTCTCCAAGCTGGTGCTCGTCGCCCCCCGCCCCGCCGGCGACGGGCGGTGCGGTACGGTCCTGGGCCGGGCCTTCGGCCGCTGGCTGCCCGTCCTGGGCCGCACGTGGGGGGCCGCCGCCGTCGCGCGGCTGCTGGGCCCGGCCGTCCATCGGCTGCGCACCGGCCTCGACGACCGCGACCGCGTCCACGGCGATGGGCCGGTGCTGGCCGCGGCGGTGGGGGAGTGGCTGGCCTGCCGTGGCATGGCCGCCGACCTGCGCGCCGTCCGCGCCGATCACCCGATGCCCGATGTGCCGGTGACGGTGATCAGCGTGGGGCCGAAGGACCCGTACGGGGAACGGCTGGCCGGCGAGCTGGACGCCAAGCTCGTCCGATTGCCCGGCTCCGGACGCCACGTGGAGCTCGACGATCCCGGCGCGATCGTCGACGCGGTCTGAGGCCGCTGACGCACGGACCGGAAAGGGGAAGACACGTCCGGCCCCCTCCGGACAGACGGGATATGCGGTCGTGGAGGGCGGACGTAGGATGGCGCACCCACCACAATGGCGAAAAAGACGCCATATTGGGGGGTGGAATGCCGGACCTCGCCGCCCTGCGGCCGGGGGTTCACGTCTCGGTGGCTACACCAGGGGCACACGCTGACCGTCCTATGATCCCATGGGGGTGCACGTGAACACCGAACACGAGCAGATCGCCGTCGACGGCGAGGGCTCCGTCTCCGCCGCGCCCGACGTCATGCGGCTGAGCGCGGGAGTCGAGGTGCGCCGGTCCACGGCGGGAGAGGCGTTCGCCGCCGTCCGGGCCGCCGCGGCCCGCCTGTCCGAGGCGCTGCGCGCGGCCGGGATCGCCGCGGACGACCTGCGCACGAGCGAGCTGTCGCTGGGCCCCGAGTACGACGCCTACCCCAAGGTCTCGGCCTACCGGGCGGCGCAGGGCGTCGAGGCGGTGGTGCGTGACCTGTCGCGGGCCGACAGCGTGATCGACACCGTCGCGGGCGTGGGCGAGGCGGCCAGGCTGGGCGGGGTGGCGTTCGAGCTGTCCGATCCGGCCGAGACGCTCGGCCGGGCCAGGGTCCGCGCGTTCCGCGACGCCGCGGCCAAGGCGGCCCAGTACGCCGAGCTGGCGGGACGGCCGCTCGGCCGGGTGGTCTCGGTGACCGAGGAGATGCGGGGCGGACCACAGCCGATGGCCTACTCGACGATGGCCGCCGAGGCCCAGCCGTCGGTCAGCCCCGGACGCCAGACCCTGACGGTCGGCGTCCGGGTGGTCTACGCCTTCGGCGAATAGGCGGCGCCTACGGCAGGGCCAGCATGCGGTCCAGGGCGACCTTCGCCCAGTGCGTGGTGTCCTCGTCGACCGTGATCTGGTTGACCACCTCGCCGAGGGCCAGCGACTCCAGAGCCCACACCAGGTGCGGCAGGTCGATGCGGTTCATCGTGGAGCAGTAGCAGACCGTCCGGTCGAGAAACGAGACGTTCTTGTCGGGGAACATCCGGGCGAGCCGCTTGACCAGGTTGAGCTCGGTGCCGATGGCCCAGCTCGACCCCGACGGCGCGGCCTGGAGGGTGGCGATGATGTGCTCGGTGGAGCCGATGTGGTCGGCCTTCAGCACCACCTCGTGCCGGCACTCCGGGTGGACGAGCACGTTGACGCCCGGGATGCGCCGGCGTACGTCGTCGACCGACTCGGCCGTGAAGCGGCCGTGCACCGAACAGTGGCCCTTCCACAGGATCATCCGCGCGCGGTCGAGCTGCTCGCGCGTGAGACCGCCGCCGGGGCGGTGCGGGTTCCACACCACGCAGTCGTCGAGCGACAGGCCCATCTCCAGGACGGCGGTGTTGCGCCCAAGGTGCTGGTCGGGCAGGAACAGCACCTTGTCTCCCTGCTCGAAGGCCCACTCCAGGGCCCGGCGGGCGTTGGAGGAGGTGCACACCGCGCCGCCGTTGCGGCCGCAGAAGGCCTTGATGTCGGCGCTGGAGTTCATGTACGTGACCGGAATCACCTGATCGGCCAGGCCCGCGTCCTCCAGCGCCTCCCAGCACTCCTCGACCTGGTCGAACGTGGCCATGTCGGCCATCGAACAGCCGGCGGCCAGATCGGGCAGGATCACCTTCTGGGAGTCGCCGGTGAGGATGTCGGCGGACTCGGCCATGAAGTGCACGCCGCAGAAGACGATGAACTCGGCGTCCGGCCGGGCGGCGGCCTGCCGGGCCAGCTTGAAGGAGTCACCCGTCACGTCGGCGAACTGGATGACCTCGTCACGCTGGTAGTGGTGGCCCAGCACGAACAGCCGGTCGCCGAGCGCCTCCTTGGCCTTGCGCACCCGTTCCACCAGCCCGGGGTCGGAGGCGGGCGGCAGCTCGCCCGGGCAGTCCACGCCTTTCTCGGAGTGCGGATCGGCGTCCTGGCCGAGAACGAAGAGCGGCAGTCCAGTCTGGGTGGCCATGGCCGTACCCCCTTATCGTCGAAGTGACGATTCCATCATGGCACATGGTCGCGGGCGGTTTATTTCGGGTCACTGGGCCGGGGAATGTTAGACGACCGGCTGGTGTTGGTAGCGTCTAAGTAGGACGTCGGAAACAGACAGCCGGGTTAGGGAGTCAGCAGATGGCGGTTGAGAGCAGCGAGACCACGACGCAGGGCCTGATCCTGACCGACGCGGCCGCCGCGAAGGTCAAGAGCCTGCTCGAGCAGCAGGGCGAGGAGAGCCTGCAGCTGCGCGTGGCCGTGCAGCCCGGCGGCTGCTCCGGCCTGCGCTACCAGCTCTTCTTCGACGACCGTTCGATGGACGGCGACGTGGTGTCCGACTTCGGCGGCGTGAGCGTGGTCACCGACAGGATGAGCGCCCCCTACCTGATGGGCGCGTCCATCGACTTCGTCGACACGATCGAGAAGCAGGGGTTCACCATCGACAACCCCAACGCCACGGGGTCCTGTGCCTGTGGCGACTCCTTCAACTAGACCACGTCGTGGCGGGTCCCGTTCGCCTTTGTGCGGGCGGGACCTTCCCGTATCCTCGTGAGGCTCAATTGGCCTGCTGACAACGAGGAAGAAGAATCCCGTGCGCATCGCCGTCACCGGCTCCATCGCCACCGACCAACTGATGACCTTCCCGGGGAGTTTCGGCGATCAGCTCATCGCCGAGCAACTCGACCGGGTGTCCCTGTCGTTCCTGGTCGACGACCTGCAGATCCGCCGCGGTGGTTGCGCGGCGAACATCTCCTTCGGCATGGGATGCCTGGGCCTGACCCCGATCCTGGTGGGGGCGGTCGGCGACGACTTCGCCGACTACCGCTCGTGGCTGGAGCGCCATGGTGTCGACTGCGTCTCGGTGCACGTCTCCGACACCCACCACACGGCGCGCTTCCTGTGCACCACCGACGACCACCACAACCAGATCGCCTCGTTCTACACCGGGGCGATGGCCGAGGCGCGGCTGATCGAGCTCGGGCCGGTCGCCGACCGCGTGGGCGGGCTCGACCTGGTGCTGATCAGCCCCAACGACCCCGACGCGATGCTGCGCCACACCGACGAGTGCCGTCAGCGCGGCATCCCGTTCGCCGCCGACCCCTCGCAGCAGCTGGCGCGCATGGCCGACGAGCAGATCCGCGACCTCGTCGACGGCGCTGCCTACCTGTTCTCCAACGACTACGAGAAGGGTCTCATCGAGCAGAAGACCGGCTGGTCCGACGGAGAGATCCTGTCCCGCGTCGGTGTCCGCGTCACCACGCTCGGTCCCAAGGGGGCGGTCATCGAACGCCAGGGTGAGCCGGCTCTGCACGTGGCCCCCGCGCCCGAGCGGGGCAAGGCCGACCCGACCGGCGTCGGCGACGCGTTCCGCGCCGGTTTCCTGGCCGGCCTGGCGTGGGGCCTGCCTCTCGAACGGTGCGGCCAGGTTGGCAACCTGACGGCCACCCACGTGCTGGAGCGCGTCGGCGGCCAGGAGTACGAACTCGGGCAGAAGGTCTTCCTTGAGCGCTTCGGCGCGGCCTACGGGGCCGACGCCGCCGCCGAGGTGGCCGCGGTCGTCCGCTGCCACCACGCCTGAACGCGCGTCTCCCCGCCGCGCCCGGCGCGGCGGGGAGATCGATCGCTCAGGAGCTCGCGTAGACGCGGTGCACGAACTCCGCGAGCTGGTCGTCCGGCAGGTGCCTGGCCAGGTCGGCCTCACTGATCATGCCGACGATGCGGTCGTTCTCCATCACGGGCAGCCTTTTGATCCGGTGCTCCTCCATGAGGGTGAGCGCCTCCTCGGCCGTGGCGTCGGGTGACACCGAGACCAGCCCGGCGGCCAGCTCGCTGGCGCGCACGTTGGCCGGATCGTGCCCCTCGGCCACGCACTTGACCACGATGTCGCGGTCGGTGATGATCCCTGTCACGCGGCCGTCGGAGTCGCAGACGGGCAGCGCCCCGACGTTGCCGTCGCGCATCAGCTGCGCCGCCCGGTCCAGCGTCTCGTGCGCGGGCAGGCACTCAGCGCCCGGATGCATCAGGTCACGGGCGGTCTCGTGTGAATGTCCCGTGTTCATCTGGTTTCCCCCTGGAAGTCGGTGATGTCCCCAGGGGAGGTCGTACCCAGATCGGACGGCCTGCCACGAACTCGGACGGCATTCCGGGGCCGCCGAGTCTCAGTAGTTGCGCCGTACGTGGATGGCCCAGCCGCCGCCGGGCAGCTCGTAGGAGCCCACGTGACGGTGGGACTTCAGGCGGCACCAGGCTGGGACGTCGGTGTAGGCCGCCGGGTCGTCGGCCAGCACCGAGACCACAGCGTTGAGCGGCACATGGTTGATCTGCTCCGCGAGCATGATGATCGGGATCGGGCACTTCTTCCCGAGCGCGTCGATCGTCAACGCCGGCTGAGTAACCTCTGTCATTCGACTCCTGCGTCCTGACGGATCCGCCGCACCAGGCCGGGCAGCACGGCGAGAAACCTGTCGACCTCCGCCGCGGACGCGCCCCTGGGCAGTGAGACCCGGACATTACCGTGGGTGAGCACGCCCATCGCTTCCAGAACGTGCGATGGACGAAGCGTACTAGCGGTGCACGAGCTTCCGGACGATACGGCGAACCCTGCCTTGTCCAGCTCGGTCAGCAGCGCCTCGCCGTCGACGTACAGGCAGGAGAACGTCACGATGTGCGGCGCCCGGTCCACGGGCTCACCGATCACCTCCACATCGGGGACGATCTTGGGTACGGTCTCCCGGATCCGGTCGACGAGCGCCGACAGGCGCGAGCACTCCTGCGCCGCCTCCGCCGTCATCGCCCGCAGGGCCGCCGCGGCCGCGACGATCCCCGGAACGTTCTCGAACCCGGGCACGCGGCGGCGCTCGCGTTCGTCCTCCGGCAGGAACGAGCGGAACCTGGTGCCCTTGCGCACCGCCAGCACGCCCACCCCGGCGGGACCGCCCCACTTGTGGGCGCTGGCCGTCAGCACCGACCAGCCGGGCGGAATCGGCATCCGGCCCGCCGTCTGCGCCGCGTCCACCAGGAGCGGCACCCCGTGCCGCCGGCAGATCTCGGCCGCCTCGGTGACCGGCTGCAGCGTGCCGACCTCGTGGTTGGCCGTCTGCAGGCACGCCAGCGCGGTGTCGTGCCCGGCCACGGCCGCGGCGAAGGCTTCGAGGTCGACCCGTCCGGTCAGGCCCACCCCCACGGTCTCGGCCGTGCCGCCGTCGCGCTCGTGCACCCCGGCGGCGTGCAGCACGCTGGAGTGCTCGACCGCGCTCGTGACCAGATGGCGCCCGGCCCTCCGCCTGCCGTGTAGGGTGCCGAGGACGCCGAGATGCACGGCCTGGGTGCCGGACGAGGTGAACGAAACCTCGTCCGGGCGCGCGCCGAGCGCCTCGGCCACCTCCGTGCGGGCCTGCTCCAGGAGCAGGTGAGCACGGCGGGCCTGGTTGTACAGCCTCGCGGGGTCGGCCCAGCCGACGTCGATCGCCGCCAGGAGCGCCTCGCGCGCCTGGGGGTGAAGCGGCTCGGTCGAGGCCGCGTCGAAGTACGCCACGTGACCTATGGTCCCACTCCCGGCGCGCCATCGAGGGGGCGCGCGGAGGGGCGGGGCCCTTGCGCGCTAATGTGTCAGCAATCAGCTGTGCATTTGGAAATACGAGCGCCCAAGAGTGACTCTTGGGCTTCACTTGTGGGGTAGGCGATCCGTGAGTCCGACTCGCCGTTCGACACGGCGTTCGTTGGCCCGGCGCGGAGTGCCGCGCGCCGCCGCTTTGGCGTTGCTGCTGGCCTCCGTTACGGCGTGTGCTAATGACATTCCCGAGGCCGACTGGTCTCGTGGCCTCCTTCCGGACCCCATCACCACCCAGGGTGACTTGGTCCAGAGTCTGTGGAACGGTGCCTGGATCGCCGCACTCGCCACAGGTGGCGTGGTCATCGGGCTGATCGTGTGGGCGTGCATCTTCCACACCAAGCGACGGGCGAAGGCCGAGCTTCCGCCGCAGGTTCGTTACAACCTGCCGATCGAGATGCTCTACACCCTGGTCCCGCTGGTCATGGTGTCGGTGTTCTTCTTCTTCACCGCGCGCGACAGCCGCGACCTGGAGTTCGTCTCCGGCAGTCCGGACGTCAAGGTCAAGGTCGAGGCGTTCCAGTGGAGCTGGCGCTTCACGACGACGGTCGGCGGCAAGACGCTGCAGCCCGTCGTCGGCCAGCCGGTCAGCGACTACACGGCCGGCCCCCAGTTGGTCCTGCCGGTGGGCAAGAGGATCGAGTTCGAGCTCGAGTCCCCCGACGTCATCCACTCCTTCTGGGTGCCGGAGTTCCTGTTCAAGCGGGACGTCATCCCCGGCGTTCCCGAGAACAACAAGGGCCGAGTGTTCGAGATCACCACGCTCGACAAGCCCGGCGTCTACGCCGGTCGGTGCGCCGAGCTGTGCGGTGTCGACCACAGCCGCATGTTGTTCAACGTGAAGCTCGTCAAGCAGGCTGAGTTCGACCAGTACATCGCGACCCAGGCTGGAAGTGCCCAGTGACCGCCATCCAAGAACCACTCGCGACGACGGCCAGGCCCACTCCCAAGGGCCGGGTGATCGCCAAGTGGCTGTCCTCCACCGATCACAAGATCATCGGACACCTCTACCTGATCACGTCCTTCGCGTTCTTCCTGATCGGCGGCATCATGGCGCTGGTCATGCGTGCCGAGCTGGCCCAGCCGGGGCTGCAGTTCACCAGCAACGAGCAGTTCAACCAGCTGTTCACCATGCATGGCACGATCATGCTGCTGATGTTCGCGACCCCGCTGTTCGCCGGTTTCGCCAACGAGCTGATGCCGCTGCAGATCGGCGCGCCCGACGTGGCGTTCCCCCGGCTCAACATGGTGAGCTACTGGCTCTACCTGTTCGGCAGCATCATCGCCGTCTCGGGCTTCTTCACCCCCAACGGCGCCGCCTCCTTCGGCTGGTTCGCCTACGCCCCGCTGTCCGACTCGGTCTACTCGCCGGGCCTGGGCGGTGACCTGTGGATCATGGGTCTGGCGCTGTCCGGTCTCGGCACGATCCTCGGGTCGGTCAACTTCATCACCACGATCATCTGCATGCGGGCGCCCGGCATGACGATGTTCCGGATGCCGATCTTCACCTGGAACATCCTGCTGACCAGCATGCTGGTGCTGATGGCCTTCCCGGTGCTGGCCGCCGCGCTGCTGGCGCTGGAGGCCGACCGTAAGTTCGGCACCCATATCTTCGCCATCGACAACGGCGGGCCGCTGCTCTGGCAGCACCTGTTCTGGTTCTTCGGCCATCCCGAGGTCTACATCATCGCGCTGCCGTTCTTCGGCATCATCACCGAGATCCTGCCGGTCTTCAGCCGCAAGCCGATCTTCGGCTACATCAGCCTGGTCGCCGCGACCATCGCCATCGCGGGCCTGTCCATCACGGTCTGGGCGCACCACATGTACCCGACCGGGCAGGTGCTGCTGCCGTTCTTCTCGTTCATGACGTTCCTCATCGCGGTGCCGACGGGCGTGAAGTTCTTCAACTGGATCGGCACCATGTGGCGGGGCCATCTCAGCTTCGAGTCACCGATGCTGTTCTCCATCGGCTTCCTGGTGACGTTCCTGCTCGGTGGCCTGACCGGGGTGATCCTGGCCTCGCCGCCGCTCGACTTCCACATCAGCGACACCTACTTCGTCGTCGCCCACTTCCACTACGTGGTCTTCGGCACCGTGGTGTTCGCGATGTTCGCCGGGTTCTTCTTCTGGTGGCCCAAGTTCACCGGCAAGATGCTCGACGACCGGCTCGGCAAGGTCCAGTTCTGGCTGCTGTTCGTCGGCTTCCACGCGACGTTCCTCGTCCAGCACTGGCTCGGCGTCCTCGGCTTCCCCCGCCGCTACGCCGACTACAGCGCGATCGACGGGTTCGCCGACCTCAACATGATCTCGTCGGTGGGCGCGTTCGTGCTGGGAGCCTCGACGCTGCCGTTCTTCTACAACGTCTGGAAGACCTGGCGCACCGCGCCCAAGGTCACCGTCGACGACCCCTGGGGCTTCGGCGGCTCGCTCGAATGGGCGACCTCCTGCCCGCCGCCGCGGCACAACTTCACCTCGCTGCCGCGCATCCGGTCTGAGCGTCCCGCCTTCGACCTGCACTACCCGCATGTAACCGCGAAGTCCGCCCAGGAGGTGGAGGCCTGATGAGAGTTCAGGGTTGGCTGTTCCTGTTGTGCGGTCTATTCTTCGCCGGAGTCGACATCGCCTACTGGTTCTGGACCAAGGCCGCCACCGGAGTCGGTGAGCCGGTCGGCACCACGGCCATGGCCATCTCGGTCGGCTTCGCGTTCATGATCGGCTACTACCTCATGTTCACGGCCAGGCGCATCGGCAACCAGCCCGAGGACGACAAGCAGGCCGAGATCAGCGACGGCGCCGGCGAGATCGGCTTCTTCAGCCCCAGCAGCTGGTGGCCGCTGTTCCTCTGTCTGGCGGCGGCCTTCGCCTTCGCCGGGTTCGTGATCGGCTTCTGGATGTTCCTGATCGGCCTGTTCGCGATCATCATGGCCATGATCGGGTTCGTGTTCCAGTACTACCGGGGCAACTTCTCGCACTGAGCCGGACCAACGAAGCGGGTGTCCTCCTTTGTGGAGGTCATCCGCTTTTTGGCGATCTTTACCAGAACGCGGATGTGGCGAATCGATCACGCGGGGTAATAGTGGAGGTAGAACGGATGTAACGGGACGGGGGAGTGACTCGTGGGACGTCTTGTACATGGATCTGCCGGTCTGCTTGCCCTGTCGCTACTCACAGCCTGCACCTCGAGCATCAGCGCGGCCGACGAGGCCCGCAGATCCATGGCACCGGACGCCTCGGCGACGGTCCTCCCCGCCGACAGGTCCAAGGACGTGCCCACGGACCAGGCGGTGGTCGTGACGGCCCACAGCGGCACGCTCAAGAACGTGCGGGTCACCGGCACCGGCAAGGAAGGGGGCCTGCCGGGTGTCATGAGCGCCGACGGGACCCGCTGGCGGAGCACCCGCACCGCCAGGCCGGGAGTCACTTACACGGTCACCAGCGTCGCCGTCAACGCCGACGGCAAGGAGAAGCAGTCCGCGACCACGTTCTCCACCGTCAAGGCGACCAAGCTCTTCGACATCGCGCAGATCACCCCCAACAAGGACGACACCGGCCTGACGGTCGGGGTCGGCATGCCCATCATGATCGCCTTTGACCAGCCCATCACCGACCGGGTGTCGATCGAGCGCAACCTCGTCGTGTACAGCTCCCAGCCGGTCAAGGGCGCCTGGCACTGGTTCGACGACAAGCACGTGGACTTCCGGCCCGCCGAATACTGGCCCGCCCACACCAAGGTCCGCGTCGAGGCCAGCCTGGCCGGCGTGCGCGGCGGCACCGGCCTGTACGGCAAGCGCGACGTCAAGGTCGACTTCAAGATCGGCCGCTCGCAGATCACCAAGGGCAGCGTCAACGACCACGTCCTGGTCGTGAAGCGCGACGGCAGGGTGATCCGCCGGATGCCGATGAGCGCGGGCCAGGGCGGCGCCTGGAAGTACCACACGACCTCCGGCGTCCACCTGGCCATGTCACGCGAGCCCGTGACCGTCATGACCTCACCCGGCATCGGCCCGGGCTCAGCCGGCTACTACCAGCTGACGGTCTACAACACGGTCCGCATCTCCAACAGCGGCGAGTACGTGCACAGCGCGCCCTGGTCGGTGGGGTCGCAGGGCAACTCGAACGTCAGCCACGGGTGCGTCAACGTCAGCCCGGAGAACGCGGCGTGGTTCATCAAGAACACCCTGATCGGCGACCCGATCATCATCACCGGCTCGCCCAGGCCGCTGGAGCCCACCAACGGATGGGGCCACTGGCAGGAGGACTGGAAGCAGTGGCTGCAGTGGAGCTCCATCAAGGACGGCCCCACCATGACCTTCTGAGCCGCTCAGGCGGCTCGGTGGCGGGCCGGGGTCAGACGGAGCGCAGGGAGTTGCTGATCGCGACCCAGCGGTCGAGCGTGGCGGCGGCGCGGCCGGAGTCGACCGCCTGAACCGCCCGGGCGTATCCATCGATCATGGCCGAGTCGAGGTCGTCGGCCGGCCCGCCGAGGGCCACCAGGGCCGCGGCGGTGTTGAGCAGGACGGCGTCGCGCACAGGGCCCGTCTTGCCGCGCACCAGGTCGTGCACCGCCTGGGCGTTGAACGCCACGTCACCGCCGCGCAGGGCCCCCGCGTCGGCGCGAGGGATGCCCAGCACGGCCGGATCGAACACGGTCTGCGTGGCCGTGCCGTCCCTGACCGTCCACACCGTGGACGTGGTGGCGATGGTGAGCTCGTCGAGGCCGTCGTCGCCGCGGAACACCAGCGCCGACACCCCACGCTCGGCGAAGACGCCCGCGAGGACCGGCAGCATGGCCTTGTCGTAGACGCCGATGGCCTGGGCGGCGGGCCGGGCCGGGTTGGTGAGCGGGCCCAGGAAGTTGAAGACCGTCGGCACGCCGATCTCCTTGCGCGGCGGACCGGCGAAGCGCAGGGCGGGGTGGTAGACCGGCGCGAAGCAGAAGGCGATGCCCGCCTCGCGCGCGACCTCGGCGGTCTGCTCGGGCGTGAGGTCGAGGTGGATGCCGAGGTGCTCCAGGACGTCGGCGGCGCCGCATGAGGAGGAGGCCGCCCGGTTGCCGTGCTTGACCACGCGGGCGCCGGCGGCGGCCGCCACGATGGCGGCCATGGTCGAGACGTTGACGGTGTGGGCGCGGTCGCCGCCGGTGCCGACGATGTCGACGACCGGACCCTCGACGCGCAGCGGCGTGGCCAGCTCCAGCATGGTGCGGGCCAGGCCCGCGACCTCGGCGACGGTCTCGCCCTTGGCGCGCAGCGCGATCGCGAAGCCGGCGATCTGGGAGGGCGTCGCGGAGCCCGACATGATCTCGCGCATCGCCCAGGCGGTCTCGTCGGTGGTCAGGTGCTCACCGGCGAGGAGAGCCGACAGCAGGGCGGGCCACGTCGTCCGGGCATCCACGGAAGGCACCTACTTAGCGTTGAGTCGGGTCGAGTTGCGGCGACGCATGAGGTCGGCGACGGTGTCGGCCAGCACCATGGGCTCGAGCGGCTGCGGGACGACGGCGTCGGCCTTGGACCACTCGGCCAGCCAGCGGTCGTCGCGCCGGGCGATGATCAGGCAGATCGGCGGGCAGTCGTAGACCTCGTCCTTGGCCTGGCGCGCGACGCCCATGCCGCCGGCGGGCTGGGTCTCGCCGTCGAGGACGGCCACGTCGATCTCGCCGGAGCCCAGCCACTGGTGCACCTTGGGCTCGGTGGCGCACTCCACGATCTCCACGAAGGGGACGTCGGCGGCGGGACGCCGGCCGAGCGCCAGCCTCACCTCATCGCGGGTGGCGGCGTCGTCGCTGTAGACGAGGACCCTCATCGTGTCGTCGGTGCTCACGGTCGCACTCACTATCGGTCGTAGCTGTATGGTCTACAGGATCGTACCGGTGCTCCGGCGTGCAATCCCAGACCGCTGCCTTCGCGGGGGGTTTTATGCCGATTATCGCAGGTTGATCGCCGGTTTGTTCCCCCTAACGGGGGGTCGTGCGCCGGACCGACCACGGGAGCCGCAATAATGCTGCTCGTGGCGACAGCATCCGCAATTACTTCGACGACGACAGCACACTCGTCTCGCAGACCCAACCTGGTCAGCGTCGGGACGATCGTCTGGCTGTCCTCTGAACTCATGTTCTTCGCGGCGCTGTTCGCGATGTACTTCACCATCCGGTCGGTGAGCGAGGGGCAGGGCCTCGAGTGGGGGCCCGCGCTCCTGCCCCAGGGCGCGTCCGCTGAAGGAGTCGCTCACCTGAACATCCCGTTCGCGACGGCCAACACGATCATCCTGGTTCTGTCGAGTGTGACGTGCCAGCTGGGCGTGTGGGCCGCTGAGAAGGGACAGGTCGGCAAGCTCCGCTTCTGGTACATCGTCAGCTTCCTGATGGGCTCGGTCTTCATCGCCGGGCAGCTGTTCGAGTACTACGAGTTGGCGAGCGAGGGTGCGACTCTGTCCGCCAACGCCTACACCTCGGTGTTCTACCTCACGACGGGCTTCCACGGCCTGCACGTGACGGGTGGCCTGATCGCGTTCCTGTTCATGCTGGGACGCACGTACGCCGCGAAGCGCTTCACGCATGAGCAGGCCACCAGCGCCATCGTCGTGTCCTACTACTGGCACTTCGTAGACGTCGTCTGGATCGGTCTTTTCGCGACCATCTACATTATTCGTTAAGGAACGGGATCTCTGTGACTAGGATCACCGCTTGGCGGCGGCATCCCCTCGCGAGATACGCCGTCCTGATTTTGGCGTTGGCGCTGGTCGGGATGGTATACACCGCCTTTATCCAGGCGAGCAGGCCTGCCGACGCGGCACTCGCGTCCGGCAAGGTCGATGACGTGGCCGAGGGGAGGAGCCTGTTCCAGGCCCACTGTGCCAGCTGCCACGGACTCAACGCCCAGGGCACCTCCACCGGGCCCACGCTCATCGGCGTGGGCGCGGCGGCCGTCGACTTCCAGGTGAGCACCGGCCGCATGCCCGCGGCCAACCCGGGCGCCCAGGCGCCCCGCAAGCCGGTCGCGCCCTGGGTCAACGAGGAGAAGATCCGCCAGCTCGGCGCCTACGTGCAGTCGCTCGGCGGCGGCCCGCAGGTGCCCGGCAAGGAGCAGGTCGACCCGGCGAAGGGTGACGCGGGCAAGGGCGGTGAGCTGTTCCGCGCCAACTGCATCCAGTGCCACAACTGGGCGGGCGCGGGCGGCGCCCTGACCCAGGGCAAGTACGCGCCCAACCTCAACGACGCCTCGCCCACGCAGATCTACGAGGCGATGATCACCGGTCCGCAGGCCATGCCGGTCTTCAACGACACGACGATCACCCCCGAAGAGAAGCGCAGCATGATCGCCTACATCACCCAGGTCCGCGAGCAGAACGACCCCGGAGGCTTCGGCCTGGGGCGGATTGGCCCCGTGACCGAGGGTCTCGTAGGCTGGATCGCAGGCATCAGCGCCATGGTTCTCGCCGCCATCTGGATCACCGCGAAGAAGCGACAGAAGTCATGACAGACAACGAGCACGAGATCGAGCAGCCGGACGAACGCGTTCCCAAGCGCGTGATCGGCACTCCCGCGCCGGGCACCTCGATGCTCGGCGACGAAGTCCCCGTGGTCGAGGAGGGCGACGTCCCGGGCGTCACGTTCCAGGATGAGCACAAGGCGCGCAAGGCCGAGAAGGTCGTGGCGCTCTGCTTCGCGGTCACCTTCATCGCCGCGATCGCCTTCATCATCTTCTACGTGGTGATCCAGGTCGGCAGTCCTGAGGCGACCGGCATGTCCAACCTCGCGCTCGGCGGCACGCTGACGCTCGCGCTGCTGGGGCTGGCCTTCGGCATCGTGGTGTGGGTCCGCCAGATCATGCCGAAGTACTCCTTGATCCAGGAGCGCCACGAGATGGCCTCCGACGAGGACACCCGCGAGGTCGTCGCCGACACTTTCGTGCAGGGCGCGAGGGAGAGCGGGTTCGTCAAGCGCCCGCTGCTCCGCCGTACGCTGCTGCTCGCCGCCGCGCCACTGGGCCTGGTCCCGCTGGTGCTGCTGCGTGACCTCGACAACTCCAAGATGCCCGCCTCCAAGTTCAGCGAGACGCTGCGCCACACCGTCTGGGGCGAGAAGACCAAGGAGGGCAAGCCACTCCGGCTCATCGTCGAGGGCACCGGCCAGCCCATCCGGGCGGCCGACTTCAACTCGCCCGGCGGCATCCTGTCGGTCGTGCCCGAGGGCTACGAGCACGACCTCAACGCACTCGCCAAGGCCACCCTGATCCTGATCAAGTTCAGGCCCGACGAGATCAAGTCGGGCACCAACCGCAACTGGACGCACGACGGCATCGTGGCCTATTCCAAGATCTGCACGCACGTGGGCTGCCCGGCGGCCCTCTACGAGCAGACCACCCACCACATCCTCTGCCCCTGCCACCAGTCGACGTTCGACGCCGCCGACGGCGCCAAGGTCATCTTCGGCCCGGCCGCCCGGCCGCTGCCGCAGCTGCCGATCTCGGTCGACGAGCAGGGATACCTCATCGCCCAGGGGGACTTCAACGTGCCGGTCGGCCCCAGCTACTGGGAGCGCGGCGACGCTGAGGCGGAGGCCAGGTCCAAGGGAGGCCACGCATGAGTGACCTGACAGCGGTCCCCAAGGCCATCGCGGGTCCGTCGAGCTACCTCGATGACCGACTCGGAGCAGGCAACTTCCTCAAGCGCAACCTGCGGAAGATCTTCCCGGACCACTGGTCCTTCCTGCTCGGTGAGATCGCCCTCTACTCCTTCATCATCCTGCTGCTGACCGGTACGTTCCTGACGTTCTGGTTCCAGCCCAGCATGACCGAGGTCGTCTACAACGGCTCCTACGCGCCGCTCAAGGGCGTCATGATGTCCCAGGCCTACGCGTCGGCGCTGGAGATCAGCTTCGACGTCCGCGGCGGCCTGCTGATGCGGCAGATGCACCACTGGGCCGCCCTGATGTTCGTGGCCGGCATGATGGTGCACATGCTCCGGGTGTTCTTCACCGGGGCCTACCGCAAGCCGCGCGAGCTCAACTGGGTCATCGGTGTCCTGCTGCTGACGCTGGCGCTGGCCGAGGGCCTGACCGGCTACTCCCTGCCCGACGACCTGCTCTCCGGCGCGGGAGCGCGGATCACCCAGGGAGTGATCGTCTCCCTGCCGCTGGTCGGCACCTACCTCTCGTTCTTCCTGTTCGGCGGCGAGTATCCGGGCACCGATATCATCCCCCGGTTCTACTCCCTGCACATCCTGCTCATCCCAGGCATCCTCCTGGCGCTCATCTCCGCCCACATGGTCCTCATGTGGGTGCAGAAGCACACGCAGATGCCTGGCAAGGGCCGCAACAACCGCAACGTGGTCGGCGCGCCGTTCTACCCGGCCTTCATGGCCAAGGCCGGCGCCTACTTCCTGTTCACCTTCGCGGCGGTCGCGGGAATGGCGACGTTCGCCCAGATCAACCCGATCTGGTTGTTCGGACCCTATACACCGGCGGACATCTCGGCGGGTTCGCAGCCCGACTTCTACATGGGCTTCCTCGAAGGCTCGCTGAGACTCATGCCGGCCTGGGAGATCAACCTCTTCGGCACCGCCCACGCGGGCACACTGCCACTGAGTGTGATCATCCCGGCCCTGGTGCCGATGGGCATCATCATGACGGGCCTGGCGCTCTATCCGTTCATCGAACAGTGGGTCACGGGCGACCGGCGTGAGCACCACGTCGTCGAGCGTCCCCGCAACAACCCGCACCGCACCTCGATCGGCATGGCCGCCATCACGTTCTACGGCGTGCTCTGGCTGCTCGGCGCCAACGACGAGATCTCGGCGTTCTTCCACGTCAGCCTCAACTGGACGACCTATGTCGGCCGGGTGCTGATTTTCGTGGGGCCGGCGCTGGCCTACCTCATCACCTACCGCATGTGCCTGGGCCTGCAGCGTTCCGACGCCGCGGTCGTCTCGCACGGTGTGGAGTCCGGTGTGATCAAGCGCCTGCCGCACGGTGAGTTCATCGAGATCCACACGCCGCCCGCCGAAGACATCGAGGCGCACCTGCGTGGCAAGGAGCCGGTGCCCATGCTGCCGGTCCGCGAGGACACCTCGGGCATCCCGCCCAAGGGGATGCGCGGTCCGCTCGGCAAGCTGCGTGCCCGTATGTCCAAGGCGTACGGGGGCGAGAAGATCCCCCTCGACGAGGGTCATCCTCACGAGGAGATCGAGGAGCACGCCGGCGTCGGCTCGGAGGGCGAGGACCGGTCGCTGACGCGCTGACGCGCTGAAGCGGCCTGTTCGGTCGCACCCTGATCGGTTTCACCAGCGCGGGCCCGGACATCATGTCCGGGCCCGCGCTGCGTCGTCTCCGGACCGTCGCGCCCGTATGCGCGGGGGCCTTGCCCACCAGGGCCGGAGGCACCGCGGGCCTTGCCCTGCCACGGCCGGGACGCGGAGGATCGCCATCCGCCGGAGATGGCGGCGGCGCCGGGATCGGGGATGACGGCGGCGCCGAGATCAGGGGTCGGTGATGTGCGCTCACGGACGACAGGTCGGTCTGCGGCGGGGCGACCGGGACTGTGCCGGTTACTCGACGGGGTGGCCGGGGCAGGGAGGATCGCCGCCTGCCGGGATGGTCGCCGGGTGGTGGATGCGATGTCAGGAGGACCGGACCAAGCGCCGGTGGTGCCGTGGCGCGGCCAGGTAAGAGAGAGGATCGCGTGCCGTGGCGCGCCCGGTCAGAGGGTGGAGCGTGTGCCGTGGCAGGCCCGGTCAGAGAGGATCGCGTGCCGAGGGCGGCCCGGGTCAGTCTGACTCGGCGAGGCCGATGGAGAAGGCCGCGTCGAGGTCGTGCCTGGAGTAGGTGCGGAAGGCGATGTGCGTCTCGGTGTGCAGGACGCCGGCCACCTTGTTGAGGCGGCCGGGGATGACCTCGGCGATCTGCTCGTAGGCGGCGACCCGGACCATGGCCAGCAGGTCGTACTCGCCGGTGATGGAGTAGACCTCGCTGACCCCGTCGATCTCGGCGATCGTCTGCGCGACCTCCGGAATCCGGTCGACTTCGGCCTTGATGTGAACGATAGCCGTGACCATGGCCCAACCCTATCGGTTCGCCGAGGGCGCCGCCCATCTCGGTGGCTCAGCGAAGGGGACGGTGCTCTCGGGACCGGGGGGTGAGGGACCGGTAGGCGAGGTCGATGCGGGCCTTGTGGCGGGCCGCGCCGTGGGCGGGCAGGCTCCACTCGCCGTCGACCTCGACCAGCCGCACACCCGGTGACTCGAGCCAGCGCAGGATGCACTCGGTCTCCTCGGCGCTGGCCGCGTGGACGGGACCGGGGCCGGGGATGACGGTCTCGGCGGTGGCGACCAGGGACTCGACGTAGGGCGTGGGGTGGGCGCCCCTCGGCATGACACCGGCGGCGGTGAGCCGGCCGTATCGGACGACGTGGATGTCCCAGCCACCGTCGAAAGCGGGGCTGGCGGCGATGAGCTGCGGAATCCTGGTGATCGAGGTCAGCCGTTGCATGCGGGCCGCCGCGCGGACGAAGGCGGCCAGCCGGTCGCGGTCGACCGACGCCTCTTCGTAGCGCTGCTCCACCGACAGGCGCTCCATGCGGGCCGACACCGCCGAGAAGACCGGCGTGGCGTCGAGCGTCATGGCGCGGCGGGCGCTCTCGACGTGGATCGCGTAGTCGGTCTGACTCTCGCGGCCCTCGCATGGGGCCCCGCAGCGGCCCATCTCGAGCAGCACGCAGGCCGAGCGGCGGGTGCGCAGGGTGACGGGCTGGGTGCACTGGCGCAGCGGCACCGCCTCGTGCAGCGCGATGCGGGCCTCGTCGGCGGTGCGGCTGTTGCTGAACGGCCCGAGGTAGGCGGCGCCGTCGTCCTTGACCTCGCGGACGATCGACAGGCGGGGGAACGGCTCCTGGGTGAGCTTGAGCCAGACGACCTTCTCGGGGAAGCGGGACCTGCGGTTGTAGCGTGGCTTGGCGCCGCCGATCAGGCGCAGCTCCCTGACCTCGGCCTCCAGCCCGGTGGAGCAGACGATGTGGCGGACGCGCTCGGCGATGCCGACCATCTCGCGGATGCGCGGCCGGGTCTCGCTGGCCGTGAAGTAGGAGCGGACCCGGTTGCGCAGGTTGGTGCTCTTGCCGATGTAGAGGACCTCGCCGTGCGCGTCCTCGAAGAGGTAGACCCCGGGGGAGTGGGGCACCGACTCGGCGAGGTGACGCTTGCGCTGCTGCTCGGGCGTCGGAGCGCGGACGAACGACTTGAGCTCCTCCAGCGTGTGGACCTCGAAGGAGCCCGCCCGCTCGATCAGCCCGTGGAGCACGTCGACGGTCGCCCGGGCGTCCTGCAGGGCGCGGTGGCACGGCTCGGTCGCGCTGCGGAAGAACCTGGCCAGCGTGGCGAGCTTGCTGTTGGGCGTCTCGTCACGGGTGAGCACGCGGCGGGACAGGTCGACGGTGTCGACCACCGGGTTGGCCGGCGGCGGATAGCCGTGGGCGGCGCAGGCCGCCTTGACGAAGCGGGTGTCGAAGCCCGCGTTGTGGGCGACCAGCGTGGTGCCGTGGATGAACTCCAGGAAGCTCGGCAGCACCGACTCGATCCGGGGCGCGGCCACGACCATGGCGTCGGTGATGCCGGTGAGCACGGAGATGAACGGCGGGATCGGCCCGCCGGGGTCGACCAGCGTGGAGAACTCACCCAGCACCTCGCCGCCCCGCACCTTGACCGCACCGATTTCGGTGATCATGTGCTCGGCCGGCGACCCACCGGTCGTCTCGAGGTCGAACACCACGAACGTGACGTCACTCAGCGGGGTGCCGAGCTCGTCGAGTGTGCCTTGAACCGCGTCCACGAACCAAGACCCTAGAGAGAAGGACCGACAGTTGCGCCTTCCGCCCCCATGACCGTTGCCCGCCGAGCCGCGGCGCCGGCTCTCATGACTGGGCGTCGCGCAGGCGCTCGACCTTGACCCCGCGCAGCAGCGACTCGGAGACGACGGCCGCGGCGAGCAGGCTGGCCAGCAGCGCGGCGCCGATGACGAGCGCGACCGGGCCGGGCGCGATCTCGTGCGGCAGCGGCGGGGTGAGCGGCGGTTGCGCGAACTGCGGCACCCGCGACAGCGCGACCCGGGCCGCGAGCAGCCCGGCCGCCAGCCCGGCCAGCGTGCCCGCCGCCATCGTGATGACCTGCTCCAGCATGAGGGACAGGCGCAGCGCCGCCACGCGCGCGCCGGACGCCTCCAGCGCGGCCAGCTCGTAGCCGCGCCGCCGGGCCGCCGTGTGCAGCGCGAGGACGGTCCGGCCGAGCGCCAGCGCCGCCGCGGCCAGGGCGGACACCAGCAGCAGCGTGAGTGCCAGCCCCGGCCCCTCGCCGGCGTAGCCCGCCACGAGATCGTCCACCGTCCGCGCCGACACGACGGTGACGCCCTGCTCGCGCAGCGCCCGCTCCAGCGCGGTCGGGTCGGCCGCGGTCGTCCAGATCTCGTACGTCGCTCCGGCGTGCACGCCGTAGGCGATCCGGTCGGCCTCCTCCAGGTCGACCAGGACGCCCGGGCCGTCCAGACCGGGGGCCGCGACGGCGTTGGCGACCCGTTCGGAGGGCACGGCGAACAACTGGTCGAGCCCCGGCGACAGCCGCCCGTCCGTCGCGCCGACCACGATCGCGGGCAGCACGCCGCCGTGCGTGGCCGGACGCAGGGTCTGGTTGTCGATCGTGGAGGCGGTGAAACCGCCGTCGGTCCGTGCCGGGTCGCCGTCCACGGTCCAGGCCGGTGGGTCCAGGGTGGTCCAGACGCCCGCGTCGCGTACGGCCAGCCCGGTGACCTGGAGCTGCAGGAAGGGGCTCGCCTCCTGGTCCGGCGGGCCGATCAGCTCCACGTGCACGGCGCGCAGCTCGCACGGGGAGTCGGCGCAGGCGGGAGGCAGGTTCCAGGCGTAGTCGCCGCCCTTCGCCCCGCGCAGCAGCCCGAGGGGGACCGCCACCGGCTCCGCCTCACCGGGGATTCGCAGGGTGACGCGCAGCCGCGAGGTGTAGCCATCGGGCGGCCGGTCGTGGCGCAGGCTCACGCGTAACCGGTCGCCGCGCAGCCACACACGCGGAGATCGGGTGCCGGTCAGCGCGGCGGCGGCCTTGGCCAGCGAGGTGCCGCCGGCCAGCTCGGGGTCCCAGTGGCCGACCATCGCCAGTCGTACGGGGTCGGTCGCGACCAGCTGCGGCGGGCCGGGCAGCTTGATCACGGGCGCGGCCAGCGTGGCGGTCGGGTCGGCCTTGTCGAGGGCGGCGGTCAGCGCGCGCGGCTCCATCGGGCGGATGGTCAGGGCCGTGGGGGCGCCGTTGTGGAACGCCGCGACCTGCCGGTAGTCGCCCTGCGTGGCCGTCCAGGCCGACACGGCGAAGGTGGCCAGCCCGAACGCGCTGCCGAGCACGATCACACTGCCCGCGGTGACTGGGCCCCGGGCGACCTGCCGCAGCGCGAGGAACGGCCCGATCCCGCCGTACCGCCTGGTCAGTCCGAACAGCCGCCGGCTCAGCAACGGCAGCGCCCGCCCGGCGAGCAGCCCCGTCCCGAGCGCGAGCAGGCCGGGCACGGCCAGCGCGCTCGAACTCTGGCCGGACACGTCCGTGATCACCCCGGCCGCCAGCAGCTCGACCAGCCCGACCGCGGCGACCGCGAGCACGACGGCGTCCAGCACCCACCCCCGGGCGCTGCCGCGCGGGGTGCGGCGCCACTCCTCGGTGACCGGGCGCGTGGCCGTGCGGTAGGCCGCGAACGCGGCGGCGAGCACGCCGCCCAGCGTGGCGGCGATGCCGGCCGCGAACGTCTCGGGCGGCAGGTCGACCGGGATGCCCCGGGGGAGCAGGGCGCCGATCATCAGCCCCGCCGCCACCCGTCCGAGCGCGAGGCCCAGCGGAACCGCCGTGGCCAGCAGCAGCAGCGGCTCCGCCAGCGCGAACAGCCAGACCCGCAGCCTGCCGTGACCGCGCAACCGGGCCAGCGCGATCTCCGGGCCCCGCGCTCTCACCAGGTCGCCCACGGTCTGGAACAGCAGCAGCCAGCCCAGGCCCACCAGCTGGGCGACGACCAGCAGCGCCGGCACGTCCAGCGCGTCGGTCTGCGCGGTCATCGCCTTCAGGGTGTCGGCCATGCGCGAGAAGACGATGTCGTCGGTGTCGCGGCCCGCCGCCTCGGCGGCGGCCTGCATGCGCGCCAGCGTGCCGAGGTCGGCGCCGGTGAGCCGGCGCGGGTCGGCGTAGACGATGCCGTAGTCGGTCCAGCGGGAGCCGAGCGCGTGGGTGTCGAAGCGGGTCTGCGGCACGGTGAACAGCGCGTCGGTCCGTCCGGTGCCGAACAGTGTCCGGCCGAACCAGTACGTGTCGTCCGCCGGGCCGGGCCGGTAGAGGCCGACCACGCGCAGGGGGGCGGGCACGAGCTTGCCGGTGCCGGGGTCGCTGGTGACGATCGACGACAGCAGCACCTCGTCGCCCACCTTGAACCCGGACGCCTCGGAGGCCAGCACCTCCCCGCTCGCCGCGGGGCAGCGGCCGACGGCCCTCGGCAGGTGCTCGCACTGGCCTTCCTGCCACATCAGCGGGAGGACGCGCTCGTCACCGGGACGGCCGCTGGTGGTCTCCATGCCGAACACGGGCGGGGTGGTGAAGCCGGCGCCCGCCACGAACGCGGCCACGCTGCCCTTCACATCGAGGCCGGTGGTGGTGTAGCGCCAGCCGCGTCCTTCGGCGGGCGCGGCGTCGATCGCGTTCCGGACGATCGTGGTGCGCGCGGCGGCCGTGTAGACGGGCCCGACGGCGGCCGTCGCGATCGGCACGACGGCGATGAGCAGGACGATCAACGCGAGCGCCCGGCGCTCCCACAGGCCGCGCAGGATCACGTGTCGGCCCTCCGCAGCACGACGCCGTCCTCGATCGGCTCGATTCTGGCCATCGAGCCGGGTGGCAGCAGGTGATGGTACTCGGGCGGCACCTGCACCGCGCCCTCCCGGCCCACGACCACGAAGTCCTCGCCGCGTCTGCCCTCCGCGCCGACCCGCCCGTCCCTGATGGTCACGGTACGGCTCAGCGCCTCGCTGACCGCGACGTCGTGGGTGACCACCACGGCGGTCGTGCCGTCCCGCTCCGCCGCGTCCTTGATCAGGTCGATCACCCGGGAGCCCGAGCCGGCGTCGAGCTGGCTGGTGGGCTCGTCGGCCAGCAGCAGCCGGGGCGCGTTGGCCAGGGCGACGGCCACGGCCAGGCGCTGCTGCTCGCCGCCCGACATGCGCCCGGCCGGCCGGGCGCCCATGTCGCCGAGGCCCACCCTGGTCAGCAGGTCGCGCACCCTGCGCCGGTCGGTCCTGACCGCGCGCTGGGCGAACGCGACGTTCTGGGCGGCCGACAGGTAGCCGATCACGTTGCGGGCGGGGTTCTGCAGGACCATGCCGATGTGCGAGGAGCGCAGCCGGTCGAGCCTGCGCTGGTCGAGGCGGCCCACCTCGACGCCGTCGAGCCAGAGTCGCCCGGCGCTCGGCCGCAGCAGCCCGGCCAGCAGCCACAGCAGGGTCGACTTGCCCGCGCCGGACGGGCCGAGCAGCGCCACCGTCTCGCCCGGATCGATGACCAGGTCAACGTCGCGCAGCGCGACGACCTCGACGTCCTGGGCCGTGTAGATCTGCACGATGCCATCGCAGCGCACCGCGCTCATCGGCGCGCCGTCTCGCGCAGCTCGATCACCCGGTCGCAGCGCTCGGCCACCTCGGGGTCGTGCGTGGCGATCACCAGCGTGGTGCCGTCGCCGGTCACCGCGAGCAGCTCGTCGAGCACGGCCGCACGGTGCGTGGGGTCCTGCTCGGCCGTCGGCTCGTCGGCCAGCAGCACCTGGGGGCGCAGCGCCAGCGCCCTGGCCACGGCCACGCGCTGCTGCTGGCCGCCGGACAGCTCCTCGACCAGATGGTCGGCGAACCGGGCCACCCGCAGCCGCTCCAGCGCCGCGGCCGCCGCCCGCACGGCCTCCTTGGGGCGATGGCCGGCGGCCCGCAGTGTCACCTCGATGTTCTCGGCCGCGGTGAGGAGGCTCAGCAGGCCGTACGACTGGAAGACCAGGGCCAGCCCGGCGCGCAGCCCCGGCTGTTCGTCCAGTGGGACGCCGCGCACCAGGACGCGGCCCGACGCCGGCGGGAGCAGCCCGGCCAGCGTGGTGAGGAGGGTCGTCTTGCCGGAACCCGACGGCCCCATCAGGGCCACCCGCTCACCCTCGGCCAGCTCCAGCGAGAGATCTTCGATGATCGTCCGGCCGCCCGCGCGGCAGCTCAGGGCCTCGCAGGAGAGCGCTGTTCCGAAGATCACGCGCGGATCATCCATCAGCCGCGCTCTTGACGTCAACGGTCAACGCGGTTGCAACCGCATTGCAAGTGCGGCTCATAGCCTCAATGGGGCAAGCCCTGAGCCGCGAGATTCCGCTTGTCCAGCGCAGGGGCATGGGCAATCGACAGGAATCCCGCGGCTCGCCACGTCCGGCGGAACGCGGCATCGACTTTGGTCGCTGTCGGCGGCCCGGTGCGGCCCCGTAACCTCAGTACCCGTGACCGAGCGGCGCGAGCACGAATACCACTGGGCGCTGCCCTCCGTCCTGCTGGGCGATGACACGGACGGCAGGCCGGCCCGGCGCTCGACGCGCGACTGGATCGTCGACCTCGCGATGTTCGTCGCCGCCTGCGGCATCACCCTGCTGACCGCGTCCGAGCTGACCGGCGTGCCGGGCCCACTGGTGGTCGTCGAGCAGGTCGCCGGCGTGCTGGCGTGCGCGGCGGTGTGGCTGCGGCGCAGGTGGCCGCTGGGGTTCGCGCTCGTCGTCACCGCGCTCTCGTCCTGCCTGGCGCTGGTCGGCGGGGCCGCGGTCGTCGGCCTGTTCACGGTGGCCGTCCACCGGCCGTTCCGGATCTCCGGCCCGTTCGCCCTGTTCAACCTGGTCATGCTGGTGCCGTACGTACTGCTCAGGCCCGATCCCGAGCTCGGCCGGGCCGGGGAGCTGGTCCTCGGGGTGGCCATCGTGCTGACCGTGTTCGCGTGGGGCATCGTGGTGCGGGCCAGGCGGCAGCTGGTGTGGTCGCTCAGGCAGCGCGCCGCCATCGCGGCCGGGGAGGCCAGGCGGCTGGAGCGTGAGCGGATCGCGAGGGAGATGCACGACGTGCTGGCGCACCGCATCTCGATGCTCAGCCTGCACGCGGGCGCCCTGGAGTTCCGGCCCGACGCCCCCGCCGAGGAGATCGCCCGGGCGGCGGGCGCGATCCGGGACAGCGCCCACCTGGCGCTGCAGGACCTGCGCGAGGTGATCGGCGTGCTGCGCCATCCCTCCTCCGCGCCGGACGACCCGGTGCCCGACCGGCCCCAGCCCACGCTCGGCGACCTGCCCGCGCTGGTCGAGGAGTGCCGGCGGGCGGGCATGGAGGTGACGCTGTCGATGACCGGGGCCGATCCACCGGAGGTGCCGCAGGGGCTCGGCCGCAACGCCTACCGCGTGGTGCAGGAGGCGCTCACCAACGCCCGCAAGCACGCGGGCGGGTCGCCGGTCACCGTCGCCGTGTCGGGCGCGCCCGGCGAGGGCCTGACGGTCGAGGTGCGCAATCCGCTCCGGGCCCAGCAGGGCTCGCGCATCCCCGGCGCGGGAGCCGGGCTGATCGGGCTGGTCGAGCGGGTCGAGCTCGCGGGCGGCCGGCTGAAGTACGGCGCCGCCCCCGGCGGTGACTTCCGGTTGAGAGCGTGGTTACCGTGGACGCCGTGACGATCAGGGTGCTCATCGTGGACGACGACGCGCTCGTGCGGGCCGGGCTGTCGATGATCCTCGGTGGCGCCGACGACCTCGCGATCGTCGGCGAGGCGGACGACGGGGCGCGGGTGCCGTCGCTGGTGGCCGAGCACCGTCCCGACGTGGTGCTGATGGACATCCGGATGCCCGGAGTCGACGGCCTCACCGCCACCGAACGGCTGCGGGCCACCAAGGCGCCGCCCGAGGTGCTGGTGCTCACCACGTTCCACGCCGACGCCCAGGTGCTGCGCGCGCTGCGGGCCGGGGCGGCGGGTTTCCTGCTGAAGGACATCCCGCCGGCCGAGCTGGTCGGGGCGATCAGGAAGGTGGCGGCGGGCGAGCCGATCCTGTCGCCGGTGGTGACGCGGCAGCTGATCGCGCACGTGTCCGAGGGCGGCGCGGGCGGCCGGGCCGACCGGGCCCGCGCCCTGCTCGGCAGGCTCAGCGAGCGGGAGCGGGAGGTGGCGCTGGCCGTCGGCCGGGGTGGGTCCAACGCGGAGATCGCGCGGGAGCTCTTCATGAGCGTGGCGACGGTCAAGGCGCACGTCTCGCGCATCTTCACCAAGCTGGCGTTGAACAACCGGGTGCAGATCGCGCTGCTGGTCTACGACGCTAACCTCTGAGCATCCGCTCCAGGGTGGGCCGGTGCAGCACCAGGTCGTCGGGGTCGTCGGGCCTGGGCTGTTCGCCGAAGTGGATCCTGCGCTGCCAGACGCGGGCCATGATGATGCCGTGCCGGAGGGCCGCGTACAGCTCGTAGAAGTCCATGTTTTTAGGGATGTATCCGGTTAGCTCGCGATACTTCTGGCAAACGGCGTCGCGTTCCATGAAATCTGGAATCCCAGGCATGTTCAGCGCCTCGGTGAGGTCCTGGAAGAAGCGGTGCAGGAAGATCATCCAGGCCAGGTCCAGCTCGCGGGGTCCGACCGCCGCCATCTCCCAGTCGAGCACCCCCACCGGGGTGAAGTCGTCGTACACCACGTTCCCGATCCGGGCGTCGCCCCAGCTCAGCACGTCGGGCCCCGGATCGCCCGGCCAGTGCTCCTCCAGCCAGTCGAACGCCCGCTCCAGCAGCGGGATGGGCCGCTCGCCGTGCGCCCACGTGTAGTAGGCGCGCTGCGCGTCCATGTGCGCGCGCAGCCCGCCCCGGCCGAGCACGCCCAGGTCGTCCGCCGTGAACGGGGCATCGTGCAGCGCCGCCACGATCCCCACCGTCGCGTCCTGCAGGGCGCGCCTGCGCGCCGGCGCCGCGTCCAGCAGCCAGCCCTCGAACGTGTACGGCATGACGTCCGGCGGCACCTGTCCGTCGAGGCGCTCCATGACGAAGAACGGCGTGCCGAGCGGCGCCGGATCCGGCTCGAACCAGAGCGCCCTCGGTGCCGGCACCCCGGCCTTCTCCCTGGCCAGGCGCATGATCTCGAACTGGGCGCGCAGATCGTAGGAAGGGAAGACGGGCACCGCCTCGGCCGACGGCGCCAGCCTGGCCACGCAGCGGTCGTGCCGTCCCTGGAAGGAGACGGTGAAGAAGAGGGTCTCGCTGGACATGCCGTTGCTCGACGGCCGCGACAGCTCGGAGACGGCGACCGGGGTCCCGATCCGGCGGCGGAGCCAGGCGTCCAGCCGGTGACGGAGTTCGTCCAGGTCACGGGTGGATGTGCGCAGCTCCTCCGTCACGGCGGACCTCCTTGGCGAGCACCGGGTCAGGTACGAGTCGTATACCTCAACCAAGCGCTTGTCCATACAAGGGTCGCCGTTACGGTCAGGTACACGGCAGCCGTACCCTTGTCTGAAAGGGCATGTCACGAAGGGACAGAGGATGAGTTCAGCGGGTGAAGGCCTGTCTCGCCCGCTTCCCGAGCAGGTGCGGCTCAATGTGGTCGACCTGGCGGCCCAGGTTCTCGGTTCGATGCCCCCTGTCTCCGTGCCGCCGCCGTTGCGCGGCATCGCCAAGTTCGACCCGCGTAAGCGCGCCAAGCTGGGCAGCGCTCCCATCGCGGCCCAGCTGGAGAACGACAAGGAGTTCCGCGAGGCGGTCGCCGAGTCGGTGACCGCGGGCTGGCCCGAGCTCGTCGCCTCGCTAGCCGAGGGCAACGTCCCGCCCGCCGCCGATCCCGTGCTGGTCGCCGCCACCGCCTACCTGACGCGCCCGCCCGGCTGGGCCGACATGGTCGAGGCCGCCCGGGCCGACCTGGAGCAGTCGGCTGTCGCGGCCGAGGGCTCCGAGCGCGAGGAGGTCGTCACCCGGCTGCGCGAGCAGCTGGTCGCCCAGAAGAGCTCGGCCAAGGAGGAGGCCGACCGGCTGCGCGAGCAGATCAAGGCCGCCCGGGTGGAGAACTCCGACCTGCGCCGCAGGCTTCACGAGGCCCGTGAGCGGGCCAAGGCCGCCGTGCGGCGGGCCGAGGAGATGGAGCAGGCGGCCGAGGAGGCCAGAACGGCCGCCTCTGCCGCGGGCAACGCGGGGGAGTCCGAGCTGCGCCGGCTGCGCGAGCGGCTGGCCGACGTGGAGAAACAGCTCGAAGCCTCGCGCCGGGCCGCCCGCGAGGGCCGCAGCATCGAGGACGCGCGCGTCAGGGTGCTGCTCGACGCGCTGCAGGACGCCTCGGCCGGGCTGCGGCGGGAGCTGGCGCTGCCGACCACGATCAGCAGGCCCGCCGACTCGGTCGCGGGCGTCGCGGGGGAGCGGCCCGGAGTGCGCGGCGTCCCCGCCCGCGCGCTGTCCGACGACGACCCGCAGCTGCTCGACCAACTGCTCGGGCTGCCGCAGGTGCACCTGATCATCGACGGCTACAACGTGACCAAGTCCGGCTACGGCACGCTCACGCTCGCCGACCAGCGCAACCGCCTCATGACCGGGCTCGGCGGGCTGGTCGCGCAGACCCGGGTCGAGGTCACCGTGGTCTTCGACGGGGCCGAGCTCAACGCGCCGGTCCAGGTCGTCGCGCCGCGCGGGGTGCGGGTGCTCTTCAGCGCGCCCGGCGAGATCGCCGACGACCTGATCCGCCAGCTCGTCCGCGCCGAGCCGCCCGGCCGGGCCATCGCCGTGGTCTCCTCCGACCGCGAGGTGGCCGAGTCCGTGCGCCGGATGGGAGCCAGACCGGTTCCGGCGAATGTGCTGCTGCGCCGCCTCGGCCGCGCGTAGATTACGAATCTGACGTTTAGGTGAGTTCACACCCACCACTTCTGTACTATTTCGCCCCAGAGTGGATCCCCTGGGAGGCGACGCTGTGAGGTTAGGCCGGGTAACGGTGGCCGCGGGTTTCACGATCGGGCTGCTGCTGTCTCCCACGGGTGGAGCGCTCGCCGATCCTCGGCCCACGGTCGCGCAGGCGAAGGCCAAGCTGGCGAAGCTCAACGACAAGGCCGACAAGGTCGTCGACCGCTACAACACGGCGACCGAGAAGCACAAAGAGGCCCAGACGCGCTACACCCGGCTCAACACCGGTTACAAGCGCAAGCTCGCCACGGTGGCCGAGCTGCGCTCGCAGGTGATCTCGATGGCCGTCGACACCTACAAGCTGGGCGGCGACATCACCTCCTGGCCCTCCATGGCCGGGACCGACGACCCCACCTTCCTGCTGGGCGGGCTGGCGCTGGCGGGGCAGATCTCCCAGGAGCGGGCCCAGAAGCTGACGGCCTTCGACAGGGAGAACCGCGGCCTCAAGGCCGAGCGCGACAAGGCCGAGGCCGCGCTGGCCGAGGCCGACAAGGAACGCGACGAGGTCCAGAAGGAACGCTCGGAGGTGCTCAAGCTCGTCGCCCAGCAACGCAAGCTGCTGGACAAGCTGAACGCCTACAACGCCGGCAACCCCAACAGCACCGGCATCAAGTACACCGGCCCCGCCTCGGGCAACGCCGCGGCCGTGCTCAGGTTCGCCTACGCACAGATCGGCAAGCCGTACGTGTTCGGCGGCACCGGCCCGCGCGGTTACGACTGCTCGGGGCTGACCCAGGCCGCCTGGCGCGCGGGCGGCGTCACGCTGCCGCGCACCACCTGGCAGCAGTACGCGTGGGGCGCCAGCCGCAAGGTCTCCACGAACGACCTGCAGCCCGGCGACCTTATCTTCAGCGAGGGCCTGGGGCACGTGGGCATCTACGCGGGCAACGGCCAGATGGTCCATGCCCCGCAGACCGGCGACGTGATCAAGGTCAGCAGCCTCTCCAGCCGCCGCATCGTCGGCGTCATCCGGCCCTGAGAGGCGCTCAGCGGGCCAGCAGAGCCACGAAGGCGGCCACGGCGGGGGAGGGCGTGGCGGACGGCAGCGCGGCCAGCACGCGGCGTGAGGGCAGGCGCGGAGAGGGACGCAGCAGGCGGATGTCGGCGCGGAGTGCCGCCCGGCCCGCGATCGACGGGTAGAGCATCACCCCCACGCCCGCCGCGACCAGCCCCTGCCTGCCGTTCCAGTCGTCGCACAGGTGGCTGACCCGTGGCGGGCCGCCCAGGGCGGTGGTGAGCTGCGAGAGGGGCCCCAGGCAGTCGGGGTGGGTGCCGTCGATCCAGGCCTCGTCCGCCAGGTCGCGCAGCCGTACGCGCTCGCCCCGGGCCAGCGGATGGGTGCGGGCGAGCGCGACGTGCAGGTCGTCCTCCATCAGCGGCACCAGCTCGACGCCCGGCCCCGGCTCGGGGTCCCAGGACGTCAGCAGCGCCACGTCGGCCTGTCCGGCCAGCAGTCCGGCGTACGGGTCGTCTGGGCCGCCCCGGACCGTCAGGGAGAGCTCGACGCCCGGGTGCAGCGCGGCGAAGGCGCGGAAGCGGTCGGGCACGTAGGCGGTGGCCGCGCTGGGGAAGGCCGACACCCGCACCCGCCCCGCGCCCGCCTCGGCGAAGGCGCGCAGCCGGGTCTCGAACAGCGTGACCCCGTCGAGGATCTCCGACGCCTGGTCGAGCGCCGCCCGCCCGGCGTCGGTGGGCCGTACCCCGCGCGGCAGCCGGTCGAACAGCCGCACGCCCGCCCGCCGCTCCAGGGTGGCGATCTGCCGCGACACGGCCGGCTGGGTCATCGAGAGCTCCCCGGCCGCGGCCGAGAAGGAGCCGAGCCTGCCCACCTCGTGCAGCACCCGGAGCGACCAAAGGTCAAGCATGCATGGAGCTTATGCCTTTCATGCCGAATCCGCAGTAGTGCGCATGCCTCGGCCGGTGGATGCTCGGCACATGGAGACGATCGACGACCATCAACTGGACTGGCTGGACGAGGTGCTGCCCGGTGGGCCCGTCCGGATCCTCGACGCCGGGTGCGGCGACGGCGGGCTGGCCGCCGCGCTGGCCCGGCACGGGCACGAGGTCACCGCCCTGGACATCTCGGCCGAGGCCGTCGCGGCGGCGCGGTCGGCCGGGGTGCCCGCCGTGCGGGCCGACCTGGCGAGTCATCGGGACGACCCGTTCGACGTGATCATCCTGTCGCTTTCGCTGCACCACATGAGCCCGCTGGAGGCCGTGCTCGACCGGGCGGCCGCGCTGCTGGCCCCCGGCGGGACCCTGGCGGTGGACGAGTTCGCCTGGGACCGGGCCGGCGCGGCGGACGCCGCCTGGTTCTACGACGCGGGCGCGCTGCTGGCCGCCGCCGGGCTCGCCGACTTCCCGCGCGGGCCCTGCCCGGACCCGGCCGGGCGCTGGCGGGCCGCCCACGCGGGATACGCGCGCGGTGACGCCATGCTCGCCGGGATCGCCGCGCGCTTCCGGATCGACGACGTACGGCGTCAGCCGTACCTGTCCCGCTACCTCGGCGGCAGGTTGGTCTCCGGCGCCGAGGAGGTCGCCGGAGAGCTGTGGCGGATCGAGCGCGAGCGGATCGCGGCCGGGACCCTCCAGCATGTGGGGCTCAGGGTGACAGCGCGACAGAAGTGACATTTGGGACCTGACACACAGGCGTTTCGTCAAGTGTGAGGAGGGTCACATTCTCATTACAGAACCCCCTGATAAACAGGGGCTCATCACCTTACTGACACCTTTATCGGATCTTTACAGCTTGACTCTGCCTTTGCTTGTTCGTGACAAAGCGGCGTAGGTTCTGGCGTCGCGGCGAACACGCCATGTTCGCCGCCCGCCGACATCGGTCCGCCGATGTGGTCGAGACAAAGATCCGCCGGTCGCCGTCCGCCTCGAACGCGAGGCCGGTGACCTGCCGAATCCGTGCAGCCAGGAGGCACGGAACCGGGGACCCAGCGATCCTTCGTGGATCAGGGGTGAATCGGCGCGCATCGCGCCGTAGGGCGACTTCCAGGCCCGAATCCGTCAGCTAACCCGGTAGGCGTTCGTGGAAGATCCAAGGAGAAATCCTGTCTACCTCGCAAAACCCCCGTCTGTCCCGCCTTGCCCTGAGTGGCGTGGCCCTCACGATGACCGTGACGGCCGGCGGCCTGGTGCACCCCGCTCAGGCCGAGGTGGCGACGGCGAGCGGCTCGGCCCTTTCCCCCGCGACGGCCACGACGGCCACGACGGGCGCCACGGTGCGGACCACGGCGCCCGCGCGGACCAACGCCGGATCGGTGACCGTCGCGTCCGGGAAGAACAAGACCGCGAAGAGTAAGACCGCGAAGAGATCGAAGGCCGCACGGCAGCAGGCGAAGGCCCGCACGGCCGTCGCCGTGGCCAGGAACCAGATCGGTGACCCGTACCGGTACGGCGCCACCGGACCCGGTTCGTTCGACTGCTCCGGCCTCGTCCAGTACGCCTGGAGGAAGGCCGGGGTGACGATCCCGCGCGTGACGAACAGCCAGTACGCACGCATCAAGAAGAAGGTCTCCTGGAAGAACCTCCAGCCAGGAGACCTGATGTTCTTCCGCGGGCTCGGTCACGTGGGCATGTACGTCGGCAAGGGCAAAATGATCCATTCGCCGAGGACCGGCTTCACGGTACGCGTCGAGAAGGTCAGCGGGTGGCGCAAGTCGTCGTTCGTGGGGGCGGTACGTCCCGGTCTGTGACCTGTAGGGCCGAATGGGAGCTGGCGGAATCTCAGCGGTCTGTCGCCGACTTGTCGTTCGCGGCAGACCGCTGGGATTCGCTCCGCCGAGTGACTCCCGGCCGCTCAGGAGGGAGACCCGGCTTCGGGTGAATGCCGGCGGTGCGACCGCGAACCTCCTGGGGTCACCGGTCGGTCACGGTTCGCGCGTCAGACGTGGACGCGGCTTTCCCGGCCTCGGGCTCGGGGCTGTCCGCGAGCTTCAGCCAGACGACCCCCGCGATGATCACTGCCAGCCAGAACGCTCGAGTGACAGTGAGTGACTCGTCGAAGAACACCGGGCCGAGGACGGCGGCGCCGACTGCGCCGATGCCCGCCCAGACGGCGTAGCCGATCCCGACGTCGATGTTCCGGAGAGCGACGCTGAGGCAGAAGAGCGTCAGCAGGAAGAACACGACGGCGGAGACGGACCAGCCCAGGACGGTGAATCCCGCGCTGCCTCCGACGCTGAGCGCGTAGCCGACCTCGAATGCTCCGGCCAGCAGGAGCACGAGCCACGCACCGGCCTTGGAACCGTGCTGTGCGCCTGTCGCGGTCATGGGGGTCAGTCCTTTCGTGATGCGGGAGTGTGGGGCGAGCGGGTGGTGCGCGGTGGGGACGCCGGATGGCTCATCAGGCCGCTCCACTGAGTTGCAGTCCGACGACGCCGGCGATGACGATGAGGATGCCGAGGAGCTTCCTCCCGTTCAGACGCTCGCCGAGCAGCAGTGCGCCGACGACGACGATCCCGACGCCTGCCACCGAGGTCCAGAGGGCATAACCGACGCCGACGTCGAAGGTGAGAAGTGCCAGGCTGAGGAAGAAGGTCGCGATCGCGCCGCTGACCAGGGTCGCGGCGGTCCACCACAGGTGGGTGAAGCCCTTCGCCTTGCTTGCCGAGAGGGCCACCGCGATCTCGAAGATCACGGCGACTCCCAGGTAGAGCCAGCTCATGGGTGTTCCTTTCGGGTAGATTCCTGCATGTACATGCATATGAGAACGCGTGATTCGGCCCCCGCGATCGGGCGCGGGGGATCGTCAGGGGACGACCAGGTTGCCGAGGTCGCTCAGAGCGCGGCTGAGCCGGCTCGCGTCGAGCTGCGGATAGTGCGCCGCCACGTGGCCGAGGAGTTCGCGAACCCGCTCCTCGTAAGGGCCGCGCACCTCCCGGACCAGGCCCTCTCCCTGCTCGGTGATGACCGCGTAGACCCCGCGCCCGTCGTCAGGGCAGATGTCGCGGCGAGTCAGGTTCTTCGCCTCCAGGCGACTCACCAGGCGTGTGACGGAGCTCTGGTTCAAGCCGACCCGCTGGGCGAGATCGTTCACGCGCAGCTCCTTGTCGGGAGCCTGGGCGAGGTGCGTCAGCGCGCGGTACTCCGTGAGCCCGACCCTGTGGGCGTCCAGGAGCCACTTGCCCAGACTCGCATCCACCGCCGACGTGAACGCGGCGACCTGGGACCATGCCGAACTGAGGCTGCCCATGGACGCGGAGTCTGAGACAGATGACTGCATGTGCATGCAGCTAAACTAGCATGATTCTCGGCCCACGCGGGCCCGGCCGGGACCGGAGGGTCGAGAACCCGCGGGCCGACTACCATCGGTCAACGTGTCCGCGCAGGTGAGCCGTCGAGCCGTGCTGGCGGCCGTGCTGCTCCTCGCGCTGCCGTCCGCGGCCGGCCCGTTCGGTCCGCACCCTGGGGCGGTCATGTCCCCGTCCGAGGGCCTGCCGCCCGAGGCGCGCGGGATCTGGCCCGGCGCGCGCGTCTCGCACGGCGTGCGGGCGGTCGTCGCCGGGCATCCCGGCGCCGACCGCGAGCTGCTCGGAGACCTGGCCCGCAGGGCCGACCTGGCCGGCGCGCGGGTCGCGGAGGTGCTCGGCCAGCCGGTGCGTCCCGTCGTGCTGGTGCCCGGCTCGGCCGGGGAGGCGGCGCGGCTGGCCGGGGTCGCCGAGGTGGACGGGCTGGCGGCCGTGGCGGACGCGGGCCGGGTGATCGTGGTGCCGGAGAACTTCGCGCGGCTCACCCCGACCGGCCGCGACGTCGTCCTGACGCACGAGCTCACCCACCTCGTCGCGGGCACCGAGGGGCTTCCCACCTGGCTGTACGAGGGGTTCGCCGACTATGTCGGCTACCGCGACGCGGGGCTGGCCGTGCCGGTGGCCGCCGCGGAGCTGACCGAGGAGGTGCGGGCCGGGCGGCCGCCCCGCGAACTCCCCGGGCCGGCGGCGTTCGCGCCAACGGACGACACCGAGCGCCTGGCCCGTTCGTACCAGGAGGCGTGGCTGGCGTGTCGCTTCCTGGCCGAGCGATCCGGCGAAGGGACTCTGGTGAGGCTCTACCGTGATGCCCAGAGGGCAGGAGTCGACCGGGCGCTGGCCTCGGCGGGGCTCTCGGTCGGGACGTTGACGGCACAGTGGCGCGCGTACGTGCGCCGGCAACTGGCGTAAGGGGACGCGCGCATGGACGATCGGCAGGACGCCAAGGACGCCAAGGACGCACCGGAGGCCAGGGACGCACCGGAGGCCAGGGACGCACCGGGCGCGAAGGACGTACCGGGCGCATCGGAAGGGCCCGCCGGCTCCACCGCCGTTCCGTCCGAGCCCGACGGCGCGTCGCGCGAGAACCCTGGGCCGGCCGGAGCGGGCGGAGACGGAGAAAACGGAGACGGAGCGGGCGGCGACGGAGAGAAGCGGCGGCTGCGCTGGGAGGCGGGCGCGGCGCTGGCGGTGCTCGGCGCCGTCATCGTGGCCGTCGTGGCGTTCACCACTCCGTGGCAGGCCCTGGCGGCCGGGGCCCCGGACGTGGCGCCCGACCCGGCGCGTGACTTCACCGCAGCCCAGATCGCCCGGGCGGCCGCGTTCGACGCCGCCACCAGCGTCCCGAGCTACCTGTCCTACGGGCTCGGCATCCTGTTCGCCGGAGTGCTGGTGCTCACCCCGTTCGGCACGCGGCTGCTGGGCCGCCTCAAGGGGCCCTGGTGGCTGCGGGTGGTCCTGGGCGTGCTGCTGCTCACCGCGCTCGTGCAGGCCCTGCGGTGGCCACTGGGGATGTGGTTCGAGGTCCGGCTGCGCGAGTACGGCCTGTCCACGCAGGACTGGGCGGCGTGGACAGGTGACCGGCTCAAGAGCATGGGCGTCAACATCGTGCTGCTGTCGATCATGGCTCTGGCCGTGGTGGCGCTGGCGCGCAAGGTGAGGCGGTGGTGGATCCCGGCCGCCGCCGGGGCGTTCACGCTGACGGTGGTCGCCTCGTTCGTCTACCCGGTGGTGTTCGAGCCGCTCTTCAACGACTTCCACTCCATGCCCGAGGGCTCCCTGCGCACTAACCTGCTGGCCATGGCCGAACGGGACGGCGTGCCGGTCGAGGACGTGCTGGTCGCCGACGCCTCACGCCGCACGACCGCGCTGAACGCCTACGTCTCCGGGTTCGGCGCCACGCGCCGGATCGTCGTCTACGACACGCTGCTCAAGGCCCCGCAGGCCGAGGTCGAGCTGGTCGCCGCGCACGAGCTGGGGCACGCCGCGCGCCGCGACGTGCTCAACGGGACGCTCGTCGGCGGTCTGGGCGCCGCCTTCGGCGCCGTCCTGCTCTTCCTGGCCTTCGACCTGGTACGCCGGCGCGCCAAGGTCGCCTCACTGGCCGACCCGAGGGCGGTCGGCGTGCTCCTGGGCCTGATGACCCTGGCCGGCGTGCTGTCCGGCCCCGCCCAGAACGCCATCAGCCGCCACGTCGAGGCCCGGGCCGACGTGCACGCCCTGGACCTGACGAAGGATCCGGTGACGTTCGTCGCGATGCAGAAGCGCCTGGCGGCCACCAACATCTCCGACCTGTCCCCGGACCCGGTGGAGTACCTGCTCTACGCCTCGCACCCCTCCACCCCCGAGCGCATCGCCCTGGCCCGCGCCTGGGCCGGGCTGAACGGCGTCCCGGCGCCGTGACCGGAGTGGTCATCGTCACGAACGACTTCCCGCCCCGGCCGGGCGGCATCCAGTCGTTCGTGCACGGTCTCGCCCTGCGCACCCCGGGCGTGGTCGTCTACGCCTCCGCCTGGCCGGGGTGCGCCGAGTTCGACCGGCGTCAGCCGTACCAGGTCGTCCGTCACAGCGGCTCGCTCATGCTGCCCACACGCGACGTCGCCCGCCGGGCGGCCTCGCTCGTCGCCGAGCACGGCGCGCGGTCCGTGGTGTTCGGCGCGGCGGCCCCGCTCGGGCTGCTCGCGCCCCGGCTGCGCGCGGCGGGCGCGCGGCGGGTGGTGATGCTGACCCACGGCCACGAGGCCGCCTGGGCGGCCGCTCCCGGGTTCCGCGCGGCGCTGCGCCGGATCGGTGAGCACGCCGACGTGGTGACCTACCTCGGCGAATACACCCGCAGCCGGCTCGTGGCCGCGATCGCGCCGGACAAGCTGGTGCGCCTGGCGCCCGGCGTGGACACCGGCCAGTTCCGCCCCGGCGCGCCCAGAGCCGAGCTGGGTCTAGGCGACCGGCCGGTGGTGGCCTGCGTGTCCCGGCTCGTGGCGCGCAAGGGCCAGGACACTTTGATCAGAGCCTGGCCCGAGGTGCTCAGGGCGGTGCCCGGCGCGGTGCTGCTGCTCGTGGGTGGCGGCCCCTACCTGGGCAGGCTGCGCAAGCTGGCGGGAGGCCAGGAGTCGATCCGCTTCACCGGCACCGTCCCGGCGGCCAGCCTGCCCGGCTACTACGCGGCGGCCGACGTGTTCGCCATGCCGTGCCGCACCAGGATGGGCGGGATCGACGTCGAGGGGCTGGGCATCGTGTTCCTGGAGGCGTCGGCGACCGGCCTGCCGGTCGTCGCGGGCGCCTCGGGCGGCGCCCCCGACGCCGTGCGCCACGGCGAGACCGGCCTGGTGGTCGACGGCACCGACGTGGGTGAGGTCGCCGGGGCGCTGGCCGAGCTGCTCGGCGACCCGGAGCGGGCGCGGAAGATGGGCGCGCGCGGCCGCGACTGGATCGTCCGCGAATGGACCTGGGACCTGGCCGCGGCCCGCTTCCGCGCGCTGCTCTGACACCTCGCGATCTCACCATGGCCGGTCGTACGGCATCCGGGCACCGCAGGGTCCCTCAATCGTCACTACAACATGCCCACGGAACGCCACGAATCGTGACATGAAGGCCCGGCAACGGCAGCAGTCCACAGTTACGGATTGCGCGAATCGTCACTTATGGCACATCTATTTCCCGAATGAGCGGGAAAGAATCTCACCGAGCTGGTGCACCAGGCTCGTACATGCACGACCACACAATAGGGGAATTGTTGGTGAAGCATTTAAACGGTAGGAAAGTGAAGACCGGGATCGCGGCCGTGGGGCTGGCCGCGGGCATGCTCCTTACGCCGATGCCGGCATCCGCGACCTCCGGCGACGTCGCGGCCATGGGATGCCAGACGACCTCCGCGGTGCTCACGTACACCAGCGGTGGGAGCTGGAGCAGGAACTGCAGCGGCACCTACTCGATCGGCAGGAGTGCCACCAGGTTCTCCGCCGGCGGCTGGTCCGGCTACGTCACCTACCCGGCCTGGCCCGACGGCCATCGCGAATTCTGCGATTTCCAGAGTTTCTCCATAGGATCCACCGTCACCTCGGTCACCCTCTATGCCACGAAGGCCCCGTGGTGCCCCTGACCTCGGTCCAGGGGATCAGCTCGGATATCGGCGGGGCCTTGTTCGCAAGCTGAATTCACCCAGAAACAGCAGTGCCGTCCCGCATTTCCGCTGAAAGCGTTACAGGAATGGCCGCGAGCTCAGCTCGCGGCCATTCCTGTGCGCGGCGGCGGCACGGCCGGCACGAAGGCTAGCCCTTGGTGGAGCCGAGCGTGAGCCCGGCGACGAACTGCTTGTGCAGGAGCTGGAAGACGATCAGCGTCGGCAGGGCCACCAGCACCGACCCGGCCGCCAGCAGGTTGTAGTCGGTGAAGAACTGCCCGCGCAGGTTGTTCAGCGCCGAGGTGACCGGCAGCTTGTCGCCCGAGGACATCAGCACCAGCGCCCACAGGAAGTCGTTGTACATCCAGGTGAACTGCAGCGTGGACAGCGCGGCCAGCACGGGACGGCACAGCGGCAGCGTCAGCTGCCAGTAGCGCCGCCACACGCCGGCCCCGTCGACCAGCGCCGCCTCGTTGATCTCCTCCGGGATCGTGCGCATGAAGTTCGCGATCACGAACACGCAGAAGCCGAACTGGAACGCGACGTGGATGAGGATCAGCCCGAGGTAGGAGTCGTACAGCGCCTGCGAGTCCGACAGCCACGCGGGCAGCGGGATCATCGTGTAGAGCGTGTAGAGCGGCGTGAGCAGCACCTGCGGCGGCAGCAGGTTGCCCGCGGTGAAGACGATCAGCAACGTCCTGCGGCCCGGGATGCGCAGCCGGGCGATCGCGAACGCCGTGAACGACGCCAGCATCAGCGTGATCAGCACCCCGGGCACCACGATGACGAGCGTGTTGAGGTAGTAGCGGGGCAACTCGGCCTGGCTCCACGCCTCCCCGTAGTAGTCGAGGGTCAGGTGCTCGGGCAGCGAGAGGTAACCCAGCCGGGCCGTCTCGTCGTACGGGCGGAGCGAGGCGTAGACCGCCAGCGCGAGCGGCGTCAGCCAGCCCAGCGCCACCATGGCGAGGAAGACGTGCAGCAGCACCCGCAGCGGGCGCACCGGGCGGCGCGGCGGCGCGGCCGGCCGCCGCGACGTCCTGGCCGGTACGGGCGCGGTGAGCGTCATCGTTCCTCCCTGAACAGCTGCGACAGGTACGTGACGATGAACCCGAGCGAGATGGCGAGCAGGATCACCGCGATGGCCGAGCCGAACCCGATCCGGCTGGCCTCACCCACGATGTTCTCGGTGACCAGCACGGACAGCAGCTCCAGCCCGTTCCTGCCCCGGTTGATGGCGTAGACGATGTCGAACGCGCGCAGCGCCTCGATCACCGTGATGACCAGCACGATCACGTTGATCGGCCGCAGCGTCGGGAACACCACCCGGAAGAACGTCTGCGACTCGCTCGCCCCGTCGATGGCCGCCGCCTCCTTCAGCGCGGGATCGACCGCCTTGAGCCCGGCCAGATAGATGATCATCACGTACCCGACGTGCCGCCACCCGGCGGCCACCATGACCACCCAGATGTTGATCGAGCGGTCGCCCAGCCAGTCGACGGTCAGCCCGGTCACCGCGTTCAGCACGCCGTAGTCGGAGGAGTAGACGAGCTGCGCGATGAACCCCACTACCGCCAGCGACAGCACGACCGGCATGTACAGCGCGCTCTGGTAGACCCGCGACAGCCGCAGCCGCCGGTCCAGCAGCACCGCGCAGAACAGCCCGAACGGGGTCGCGATCAACCCGAGGAAGCCCAGCCAGAGCACGTTGTTGCGGACGGCCGACCAGAACGGCGGATATTCGCCGGCCAGATCGGCGTAGTTCTCCCCGCCGATCCACTCGATGGGGCCGATGCCGTTCCAGTCGGTGCCGGACAGGCCCACGCTGGCCAGCGTGGGCCCCCAGATGAGGCCCACGTTGACGACGATGGCCACCCCCAGCCCGATGACCAGGATGGTCACGTCGCGGGCGGAGTAGCGACGGGTCTTGACTGCCATCAGCGGAAGATGTTGGCCTTCTGCTTCTCGATGCCGGCGAGCAGCGAGTCGATCTCGTTGGGTGCGCCGACGAAGGACTGCAGTGACGGGATCATCACGGTCGAGGCGAAGTCGGGCCGCGTGTCGCGGTCGAGGAACTGCGCGATGTGCGACGCCTTGGACACCAGCTCGGCGCCCCGCTTCTGCAGCGCGCTGTAGCCGGCGGTGTCGGCCTTGGAACTGGCCGCCAGCGTGCCCGGGTCCAGCTTGGTGGCGATGTTCTGTGACGCGCCCTGCGCGAGGTGCTTGAGCAGCGCCTTGGCGCCCTCGACGTTCTTGGCCTTGGCCGAGATCATGTAGCCGTCGATGGGGGCGTCGATCGAGTCGGTCCCGTACGCGGGGTTGATCTCGGGGAAGGTGAAGAAGTCGATGTCGTCGCGCTCGCTCTCCGGGAACTGCTGGGCGACGAACATGCCGAGCAGGTACATCCCGGTCTTCTTCTGCTGCAGCGACTGCGCTGCCTCCTGCCAGGTGCGTCCCAGCGCCGCCGGCTGGTGAAACTCCATCAGCCCGCGCCAGGTGTCGAAGACCTGCCTGACCCGGGGGTCGGTCCACGACTCCTTGCCGGCCATGAGCGAGATGTGGAAGTCGTAGCCGTTGGTCCGCATGTTGATGATGTCGAACGTGCCCATCGCGGGCCAGCCGTCCTTGTCGGCGAACGCGACCGGGATCAGCCCGTCGGCCTTCATCTTCCTGGCCAGCGCGGTGAACTCGTCCAGCGTCGCGGGCGGCTCGTACCCCTTCTCCGCCCAGAGGCTCTTACGGTAGAAGACCGCCCACGGATAGTAGGTGAAGGGCACGAAGTACTGCTTGCCGTCGCTGCCGGTGGAGGCGGCCTTGAAGGCGGGCGTGTAGTCGCCGCCGATCTCCCGCCACACGTCGGAGATGTCGGTCGCCAGCCCCTGCTCGGCGAAGAACTGCATCCGGTAGCCGGCGAACCAGGTGAACACGTCCTCCGGGGTGCCTCTGAGGTAGCGGTTGATGTTCTCCTGGAACGTGTTGTGGTCCACGGTGTTGATCTTCACCTGGGCCGAGGTGAAGCTCTCCAGCACCGAGGCGAGAGACTTCTTCGGCACCTCGTCGGAGGCGTTGGAGCCGATGGTGACGGTCCCCAGGCTGTTGCCGGAGGCCTTACCCGGTGTGGCGGGCTGGTCGGAGCCGCAGCCGGCGAGGACGGCGGGGACGCCGAACGTGGCGGCCGCGCCGAGTAACAAGTTGCGGCGGGAGATGGGCATGCGTTGGTTCACGGTGGTTCCTCCTTGCCCGGACCCTCAAGTTCCCCCGAGTTCGCTCACCTTCCTTCATCGAAAAGCCAACATTTCGGACTGTCAACGCACGATTTCATGACGAATCGCTGGCAATCACTGCCAAGGTCCTGCACAACCCGCCACGAGCGTTCACGATTCACCAGGGCTCCGGACATGTTCCCCAAGCTCAGACCTTGCCCCGACGCGGGGGCGTGTCATGATTCCCCCAACGGCATGTCGGAAAGTGTTGGGATCTGGTGATGCGATGCTGGCCCCGCAGCGGCAGCAGGCCATTCTGGAGCTCGTCCGTCTGAACGGCGGTGTCAGGGTCGTCGACCTCGTGCGCGAGTTCGGCGTCTCCGACATCACCATCCGCCGCGATCTCGAAGTGCTCGCCGAGCGGGGGCTGCTGGCCAAGGTGCACGGCGGTGCCACCGTGATTGGCACCGGGTCCACCGACGAGCCCGGCTTCGCCGCCAAGTCGGTGCAGCAGGAAGAGGAGAAACAGGCCATCGCGCGCCGCGCGACGAGCATGGTGCGGCCCGGCACCGCGGTGGCGCTCTCGGCCGGCACCACCACCTACACGCTCGCCCACCGGCTGGCGAACACTCCCGGCCTGACCGTGGTGACCAACTCGGTCCGGATCGGCGACGTCTTCCTGCACACCGGCCGGCCGGACCAGACGGTCGTGCTCACCGGCGGCGTACGCACCCCGTCGGACGCGCTCGTCGGCCCCGTCGCCGTGGCCGCGATCCGCCTGCTCAATGTGGACGTGCTGTTTCTCGGTGTGCACGGGATGACGGTCCGGGCTGGGTTCACCACGCCGAACATGATGGAGGCCGAGACCGACCGCGCGCTGGTCGAGGCGGCGAGCAGGCTCGTCGTGCTGGCCGACCACACCAAGTGGGGGACGGTCGGGATCAGCACCATCGCCCGGCTCGGCGAGGCCGACGTGCTCGTCTCCGACGCCGGCCTGCCCGATCCGGCCCGGAGCGTGCTGGCCGAGCACGTCGGCGAGCTGGTCATCGTGTGACCGCGCGGCCCCGCGCGAGAGGGGCCGGGCTCAGGAGTAGAGAGCCTCGATGTCGGCGGCGAAGTCGCGCAGGACGACGTTGCGCTTGATCTTGAGGGTGGGCGTCAGGTGACCGCTCTCCTCGGTGATGTCCGTGTCCAGGATCGCGAACTTCTTGATCTGCTCCGCCTTGGACACCGAGGCGTTGGCCCGGTCGACCGCGCTCTGCACCTCGGCCAGGATGAGCGGGTCGGCGCGCAGGCCGGAGGACGAGGCTCCGTCCCGGCCGTTGGCCGCCTTCCACTGCTCCAGCGCCTCGGGGTCCAGGGTGATCAGGGAGGCGACGAACGGCCGGTCGTCGCCGACGACCATGGCCTGGGAGACCAGCGGGTGGGCGCGCAGCGCGTCCTCCAGCGGGCCCGGCGCGACGTTCTTGCCCGCCGCGGTGACCAGGATCTCCTTCTTGCGCCCGGTGATCCGCAGGTAGCCGTCGGAGTCGAGTTCGCCGACGTCGCCCGTGTGGTACCAGCCGGAGTCGTCGGTCGCGGCCTGGTCGTTGTTCCAGTAGCCGTCGAAGACGTGCCGGCCCTTGGCCAGGATCTCGCCGTCCTCGCCGATCCCGATCGTCACGCCGGGCAGCGGCTTGCCCACGGTGCCGATCTTGTTCGCGCCGGGCATGTTCACCGTGCAGGGGGCGGAGGTCTCCGTCAGGCCGTAGCCCTCGAAGATCTCGATGCCGATGCCCCTGAAGAAGTGGCCGAGCCGCTCGCCGAGGGCCGAGCCGCCGCAGACCGCGGCGCTGAGCCGGCCGCCGGTGGCCGCGCGGATCTTGCCGTACACGAGTCTGTCGAACAGCGCACGGCGCAGCCGCAGCCCGAGACCCGCGCCGCCGGAGCTCTCGGCCCGGCTGTAGGCGACGGCGACCTCCACGGCCTTGGCGAAGATCTTGCCTTTGCCGCCGGCGACGGCCTTCTGCTCGGCGCCGTTGTAGACCTTCTCGAAGACCCTCGGCACGCCCAGCAGGAACGTCGGCTTGAAGTCGGCCAGGTCGGGGGCGACGTTCTTCATGTTGGGGGTGTGCGCCAGGATCGCGCCCGCCTCGATGATGGCGACCTGGATCATCCGGGCGAAGATGTGCGCCAGGGGCAGGAACAGCAGCGCCGCGGGGGCCTGCCCGCCGAACAGCGGCTCCAGCGGCCCCTTCACCACGTTGCGGGCGGTGAACAGCAGGCTGTCGTGGGTGATGCGGCACCCCTTGGGCCTGCCGGTGGTGCCCGAGGTGTAGACGATCGTGGCCAGGTCGGCCGCGCCCACCCGCTCCCGGCGCCCGGTCAGAACCTCGTCGGCCACCGCGGAGCCGTCCAGCGAGCCGTCCAGCGCGGCCTCGACCCGCCAGACGTCCTTCAGCTCCGGCGCGGCCTCGCGCACGGTCGCCTCGTGCGTGTCGAGCTCGACGAAGACCGCCTTGGCCGCGCTGTCGGACAGGATCCAGCCGACCTGGTCGGCGGAGGACGTCTCGTAGATCGGCACGGTGACGGCGCCGATCGACCAGATCGCGTAGTCGATGAGCGTCCACTCGTAGCGGGTGCGGGACATCAGCGCGACCCGGTCGCCGTGCTCGACGCCCGCCGCGATGAGCCCCTTGGCCAGGGCGGCGACCTGGTCGCGCAGCTCGCCGGCGGTGACGGCCGGCCAGGCGTCGCCGACCTTGCGGCGCATGACCACGACGCCGGGCTCCCGCTCGCCACGCTCGAAGATCGTGTCGGGCAGGCTCGCGGTGGCAGGCACATCCACCAGAACGGGGACGGAGTACTCGCGCACGGATCAGCTCCTCCGGGTGCACGCATGGGGACGACCAGGACGTTACCGGGATAAGTTACGCACCGGTAGCTTCGTCATCCAGGCGTTATCAAGGCTGTTCATCACGCTAGCAGCCGATACTCGTAGGATTCCCCGCATGAGGGTCCATGTCGTCAGTGATGTCCATGGCAGTGCCGAGGCGCTGGCCAGGGCCGGAGACGGCGCCGACGCGCTGGTCTGCCTGGGCGACCTGATCCTCTTCATCGACTACGACGACCACGCGCAGGGCATCTTCGCCGACCTGTTCGGCGCCGAGCGGGCCGCGGAGTTCATCGGGCTGCGCACGGCCAAGAGGTTCGACGAGGCCAGGGCCATGTCGGCGCGGCTGTGGGCGAGTCTCGACGGCGATCCGCGCGAGCACATCGAACGCAACGTGCGGGCCCAGTACGCCAGGCTGTTCGCCGCCATGCCCGAGCCCGCCTACCTCACCTACGGCAACGTGGACATCCCACGGCTGTGGGGCGACTACCTTCGCGACGGCCACCAGGTGTTCGACGGCCAGAGCGTGGAGATCGGCGGCCTGCGGTTCGGCTTCGTCGGCGGCGGCCTCAAGACCGAGTACCGCACGCCGTACGAGATCAGCGACGAGGAGTACGCCGCGAAGGTGGAGGCGGTCGGCGAGGTCGACGTGCTGTGCTGCCACATCCCGCCCGCGGTGCCCGAGCTGCTGTACGACGTGGTCGCCCGGCGGCTGGAGCGGGGCAGCGAGGCCACGCTGGAGGCGATCCGCCGCACGCAGCCGCGCTACGCGCTGTTCGGCCACGTGCACCAGCCGCTCGTCCAGCGCACCCGCATCGGCCGTACCGAATGCGTCAACGTCGGCCACTTCCGCGGGAGGGGCGTCCCGTACGTCCTCGAATGGTGATCCGACCTGCGCCAGGGCCGGGGCGGGCAGTCCACCGCGAGGGGCGAATCCTGCACTACGGTGTTCGCATGGCTGATCGCACCACTTCGAGCATCACCGTCGACGCCGATCGCGCGGGCGTGATGGCGGTCATCGCGGACTTCCCGGCCTACCCCGAGTGGGCCGGCCAGGTCAAGAGCGCCGAAATCCTCACCACCGGAGCCGACGGCCGCCCCGAGACGGTGCGGTTCGTCCTCGACGCGGGAGTGATCAGCGACACCTACACGCTCGGCTACACCTGGCACGACGACGAGAGCGTGAGCTGGCGGGTGGTCGAGCCGGGCAAGATGATCTCGGAGCTGGCCGGGAGTTATCTGCTGGCCGGCTCGGGCAGGGGCACCGACGTGACGTACGAGCTCGCGGTCGATCTCAAGGTCCCGATGATCGGCATGATCAAGCGCAAGGCGGAGAAGGTGATCGTGGACACCGCGCTCAAGGGCCTCAAGAAGCGCGCCGAAGGTCGCTGAGGTGAGTCCCCGCGTCCTGCTCTTCACCGGGAAGGGCGGCGTCGGCAAGACCACGGCCGCCGCGGCCACGGCCACGCTCGCGGCCCGGCGCGGCCTCAAGACGCTGATCGTCTCCACCGACACCGCCCACTCGCTGGCCGACGCGCTCGGCGCCGAGCCGGGCGAGATCGCGCCGGGCCTGCACCTGCACCAGGTCGACACGCAGAAGACGATGGAGCGCCACTGGGGCGACCTGCGCGACTACGCCAGGGGGCTGCTGGCGGAGCTGGGGCTCGACGAGATCACCTCCGAGGAGATCACCGTCCTGCCGGGCGCCGAGGAGGTCATCGCCCTGCTGGAGCTGCGCGAGCACGCCCGGTCGGGCACCTGGGACGTCATCGTCGTCGACTGCGCCCCCACCGCCGAGACGCTCCGGCTGCTGGCGCTGCCCGAGGCGCTCGACTGGCACATGACCAGGCTGATGCCCATGGGCCGCAGGCTGATGAAGTTCGTCTCGCCGCTCGTGCGCGGCGTGGCCCACGTCACCGCGCCCGGCGACGACGTCATGAATGCGGCCGAGCGCTTCCACCGCGGCCTGCTGGAGGTGCGCGAGCTGCTCACCGGCGACCACGCCTCCGTGCGCCTGGTGCTCACGCCCGAGGCCGTGGTGCTCGCCGAGGCCAGGCGCACCTTGACCTCCCTCAACCTGTACGGCTACCGCGTCGACGCGGTGATCGCCAACCGGGTCTTCCCCTCCGGTGGCGCCGACGAGTGGCGCGACCAGTGGGTGGCGGCCCAGTCCCGGCTGCTCGACGAGGCCGGTCAGTCGTTCGCGCCGCTGCCCGTCCATGTCGTCCCCTACCTGCCCGCCGAGCCCGTGGGCAAGGACGCGCTGGCCGCCGTCGGCGAGGTGATCTACGCCGGCTCCGACCCGTTCGCCGCCCCCGCGGTCGAGCCGCCGCTGCGGTTCTCGGCCGACGAGCTGACCCTGTCCCTGCCCGGCGCCGACCGGGCCGACGTCGACCTGGCGCGCAAGGCCGACGAGCTGATCATCACCGCGGGCCCCTACCGCCGGATCCTGGCGCTGCCGTCGGCGCTGGCCCGACGCGGGATCAGCGGCGCGGTGCTCCGCGACGGCGTCCTCCGGGTACGGTTCAGCTCAGGAGCCGAATCCGACATAGCGAGCGGAGCAGACGATCCCGATCGGACGCGACGTGAGTGAGGAGGGTGAGGGACCCGTGGCCAGGGAGGGGCAGATGACCGAGAGCAACGACCGAGACCCGATCGGGTCCGTCGCCGACGAGGCGCGTAAGCTGTTCGACACGATCCAGGGACATGCCACCCGCCAGGTCGGCAGGACCGTGTTCAAGTCCTTCACCGGCGGTGGCGGGCGCAGGGACACGGACGTGTGGAGCGAGGCGGTGGCCGAGCCCCAGGAGGAGTACATCTGCCGCGCCTGCCCGGTCTGCCGGGCGATGGCCGCGCAGCGCGAATCCGGCGGCGACGTGGCCGGGCATCTGGTGGCCGCGGGCGGCGAGCTGTTCGCCGCCTTCCGCCAGACCATCGACACGTTGAGCAGGCCGGCCCCCCGCAGGCCTCGCGACGACCGCGATCGCCGCGACGACGACCACGGTCGCGACCACGTCGAACACATAGACCTGGGATAGGGGAACATCCGACATGCTCACGATCGGTGTGGACATCGGCGGCACCAAAGTCGGGGCGGGGATCGTCGACGACGAGGGCCGGATCGTCCAGGAGGCGTTGCGGCCGACTCCCGCCGACCGGCCCGACCTGGTGGCCGAGACGGTGGCCGACGTCGTCCGCGAGCTGGCCGAGGGCAGAGAGATCGAGGCCGTCGGCGTCGGCGCCGCCGGTTTCGTCGACGAGACCCGGTCGATGGTGCGCTTCGCGCCCAACCTCGCCTGGCGCGAGGAGCCGCTGCAGAAGAAGATCAGCGGCCTGGTCGGCCTGCCCATCGTGGTGGAGAACGACGCCAACGCCATGGCCTGGGGCGAGACCCGGTTCGGCGCCGGCCGGGGCCAGTCCCACGTGGTCTGCGTCACGCTCGGCACCGGCATCGGCGGCGGGCTGGTGTTCGACGGCAGCCTCTACCGGGGCCGCTGGGGCATGGGCGCCGAGCTCGGCCACATGCAGGTGCGGCCCGGCGGCCGGCCGTGCGGCTGCGGCCAGACGGGCTGCTGGGAGCAGTACGCCAGCGGCAACGCGCTGGTCATCGAGGCCAGGGAGCTCGCCGCGGAGCGGCCCGAGGACGCCCGGATCCTGCTCGGCCTGGCCGGCGGCAAGATCGAGGGCGAGGAGGTCACCGAGGCCGCGCGGCGCGGCGACGCGGTGGCGCTGGCCGCGTTCGACACCCTCGCCGACTGGCTCGGCCAGGGCATGGCCGACCTGGCCGCGATCCTCGACCCCGGCTGCTTCATCGTGGGCGGTGGCGTGTCCCGGGCGGCCGACCTCTTCCTCGACCGGGCCCGCAAGGCGTTCGCCGAGCGGCTGACCGGCAACGGGCACCGGCCGCTCGCCGAGATCCGCCTGGCCGAGCTGGGCGCCTCCGCCGGGGTGGTGGGGGCGGCGGACCTCGCCAGGCTGCGCTGACGGGGCAGGATTCCGTCCGTGACCGTGAGGGTGGGCACCTACAACGTCCGAGGGTTGAGAGACAGCGTTCCCGCGCTGCTGCGTGTGATCACCGCGATGCGGTGCGACGTCCTGTGCCTGCAGGAGGCGCCGCGACTGCTCAACTGGCGGGCCAGGCGGCAGGGGCTGGCCGAGGCGGCCGGGCTGCGGGTGGTGGCCGGAGGACGGCTCGGCGGGGTGGCGGTGCTCGCCGCACCCCGCGTCAGGGTGCTGCATGCCGAGAGCCACGTGCTCCGGGTCTTCGTGGGCCTGGAGATCCGCGGCCTGGCGATCGCGGTCGTGGAGGTGGACGGCGCGCGGCTCGCCGTGGGCTCGCTCCATCTCGACCTCAACGGCGCGGCCCGGCTGCACCACGCGACCGAGGCGCTGACGTTACTGGAGAGAGCGGCCTCCTGGTTCGGCGCGGCGGTCGTGCTGGGCGGCGACTTCAACGAGCGTGATCACGAGCCGACCTGGCGCTATCTGGCGGGGCGGCTCGTCGACTGCTACCCGCGCGCGCCCACGGGCGACGGCCTGACGTTCACCGCCAGGCGCCCGCAGGCGCGCATCGACGCGGTGTTCGCCGCCCCGGAGCTGACAGTCGTCTCGTGCGGTGGCGCCGACGCCCCGGCCGCCGATCTGGCCGAGGCCACCGACCATCTGCCGGTCGTCGCCGAGTTGCGAATTGACACCTAACGGCAGGGCGGCGGGCCGCCAGCCCGTAGCATTTGTTCATGACCCGTCGCTTTCGGCGGCGTGCGCTCACCTTGATCTTGGCGACGTCCGTGGCCTTGTCCCAGGTCACGCTCGCCGCGCATGCCGATCCACGCCCCGCCTCGATGGACTCGATCGAGGCCTGGCAGCAGTCGACGAGCGTGCGCCTGGACGCCGACGGCTCGCTCTCCGACGTGCTCGCGCTCGCCTCGGGCGACGTGTGGGCCGTCGGCCAGCAGGAGATCTGGGACGTCTGGAAGAACCGCGGCACCATCCGCCACTGGAACGGCGACAGCTGGTCGGAGGTGCCGGTCCGCGACGCCACCACCGCGGGCAATCTGCGCGGCATCGCCGCCGCCTCCCCGAACGACGTGTGGGCCGTGGGCGACGGCCGTGACGGCCTGCCCTATCTGGCCCACGGCGGCATCACCGGGTTCGACCGGGTCCGGGCCGACGGGCTGCGGGCGGGCGACTGGCTGGGGGGCATCTCCGCCGAGCCCGGCCGGGTCGTGGCCGTGGGCAGCGGCACCAGCCGCGACCCGGCCAAGGGCAACTCCGTCGCCGGGCTCATCGTGACCGGCCAGAACGGCCGCTGGACCGTCCAGGAGACCGCGGACCAGGGCGCCCTCTACGCGGTGTCCGCCGGGTTCGCCGTGGGCGACACCGGCACCCGGCCGTTGATCGTGCACCGCTCCGGCGACGCGTGGAAGACCATGAAGGTGCCCGACATCCCGGGCGGCTACCTGCGCGACGTACAGGTCGACAGCGCCAAGCGGGCGCTGGCGGTCGGCGGCGTCTACCACGGGCCCGACGACGTCGAGCCGCTCGTGCTGTCGTGGAACGGCAAGCGCTGGCAGCGGATCGAGCTGCCCGGCACCGACTCGCGCCTCTACGGCGTGACCGGCGACGGCAAGGGCCGCTACTGGATCTCCGGCTACGACCCGTCGCACGCGGCGAAGCCGTTCATGCTGCGCTGCGAGAAGGACGACTGCGCGATCATCCGGGGCGGAGCCGCGCGGGGCAGGAACAGTGTCCGGCTGCAGGCGGTCACCTACCTCGCGGGCAAGGGCGCGGTGTGGGCGGTCGGGCACGCCGTCGACGCCACCGATCGCTACACCGACGTCGTGGAGTCGTTCGGGCCGCGCGAGCCGTTGCCGGCGGATTCCTAGGCCGTCCCGGCCGCTCCTGAGCCGCTGTGAGGCGCTCGGCCGGCCGGCTCCTGGGAGCGCGACCGGGGCGCGGCTAGAGCACGGCCCCGTCGTCCCAGCCCGAGTCGTTGGGCGGGCCGTCGCCCATGCGCACCACCAGCGCCACGAAGCCGCCGATGAACGCCGCCACGGCGGTGAACAGCGCCCAGCCCTCCATCCGCCAGCCGGCCATCGCCGCCACCAGCAGGTAGGCGGGGCCGCCGAAGAGCGCCACCCAGGCGAGCTTGGTGGGCAGGTCGAGCTTGGGCAGCGGCGGCGGCGGGGGCGGCTGGAAGTGCCCCTCGTCGTCGTCGGACGCCGGGGCGTGGCCCTCGTCGCCGTCGTCCTCGGGGCCGTCCTCGGCTTCGGCGGACTCCGGGGGCTTCACCACGCGGCGGACCGGCTCGACCGGGAGATTCTCGCTGTCGGGCCATGGCTGATCGGCCGAGTCGCGCTCGGCCGTGTCGTTGAAGGACGCGACGATCTGCCGCCAGACCTCGTCCTCGTCACTCTGGGGCGTCACCTAGATCGGCCTCTCCGCAGCGATCGCGACTTCCCCCTGGGTGCGATCAGTCCCTCCGCAAGGGTACCGAGGCATGGGTCCTGATGAAGTCGAGGCTCCCGGCAAAGATCCTGGAGGCATCGTTGTCCAGAGTCGCAACATGGTAGCTATCGGTCAGCTCCTCGATCGTGGCCTGCGGGATCCTCTGACGAATGATCGCCACGCCGGTCGGTTTCACCACGTGGTCGTCGGCGCTGTGGTAGACGAGCACCGGCTGCGTGACCCTGTCCAGGTCCGCCTGCACCAGTGACCACAGCGCCGGCAGTGAGGCGGCGGCCTTGACCGGGGTGCGGTCGTAGCCCACCTCGGTCACGCCGGGTTTCTTGATGTCGTTGGCCACGCCGGGCACCGACGACAGAAACCATTTCAGCACCGGCGCCAGCTTGAGCAGCGGCACGTCGTTGGTGATCGACGGGTTCACCAGCACCAGGCCCCTGATCGCGTCGCCGTGCACCTCGGCCAGGCGCAGCGCGAGGGAGCCTCCCATCGACAGGCCCGCCACGAACACCTCGGCGCAGCGGCCCTGGAGGTCCTCGAACGCCTTCTCCACCTCGGCGTACCAGTCCTCCCACCGGGTATGGTTCATCTCCTGCCAGGAGGTGCCGTGGCCGGGCAGGCGTGGCAACGAGACGCTCAGGCCGTGATCGACCAGGTGTTCACCCCATGGCCGCAACGACTGCGGCGAGCCGGTGAAACCGTGGCACAGCAGCACGCCGATCTGACCCGCGTCATGGTGGTAGGGTTCCGCGCCTGGCATGAGCGGCATAACAGCTCCTCTTAGGGATTTCATCCCGGATTGGCCCGATCGTCGCACGATCCTGGGGCTTTGTGCGAGAGGTGGTGTAGGAGCATCGGTCCTGAGATGCGAAGATGACTCTGCTCGCCGAGAAAGCCGTGAATGTGAGGTGGCCGGGTGTTCTACTGGGTGGTCAAGGCCATCTTGGGGCCGATCCTCCGCATCGTCTTCCGGCCCTGGGCCGAGGGTGTCGAGAACGTGCCCAGGCAGGGCCCGGCGATCCTGGCCGGCAACCACCTGTCGTTCGCCGACCACTTCTTCGGGCCGCTCCAGCTACGCCGCAAGGTCATCTCGCTGGGCAAGTCCGACTACTTCACCGGCCGCGGCGTCAAGGGTTTCCTCAGCCGCCTGTTCTTCAGCGGAGTCGGCACCGTGCCGATCGACCGCTCCGGCGGCAAGGCCAGCGAGGCCGCCCTGCGCACCGGCCTGCGGGTGCTGGGCGAGGGCAACCTGCTAGGCATCTACCCCGAGGGCACCCGTTCACCCGACGGCCGTCTCTACAAGGGCAAGACCGGCGTCGCCCGGCTGGCGCTGGAGTCGCGCGCCCCGGTCATCCCGTGGGCCATGGTCAACACCTTCGAGATGATGCCCCCCGGCCGTCCGATGCCCAAACTCGGCATCCGGCCCGGCGTCCGGTTCGGCAAGCCGCTCGACTTCTCCCGCTACTACGGCATGGAGGACGACCGGCTGGTGCTGCGCGCGGTGACCGACGAGATCATGTACGCGCTCATGGAGCTGTCGGAGCAGGAGTACGTCGACAAGTACGCCGCCAGCGCCAAGGTCGAGATGGAACGGACCGCCCGGGCTCACAAGGGCTGACCTGCCGAGGCCGTTCAGGACAGGTGGGCACGGATCTGCCGGATGAAGCCGGGATCGGTGCGGCAGCAGCCGCCGATCAGCGAGGCGCCGGCCCGCTCCCACTCCTTGGCGGCCTGGCCGTACTCCACGGGGTCGGCCAGGCCCAGCCATCGGCGGCGCCCGGCGTCCCACGTCTCGCCCGAGTTGGGGTAGACGACGACAGGCAGCCCGCCGGTGAGCGAGGCGATGAGACCGGGGATGTGCCGCGGCGCGGTGCAGTTGGCCCCCACGGCCACCACCTGGGTGCTGCCGGTGAACAGGGCGGTGGCCTCGCTGATCGGCGTGCCGTCGTTGAGGTGCTCGCCGTCGCGGCAGGAGAAGCTCACCCACGCCTTGACCGACGGCGTCTCGCGCAGCAGCCGGGCCAGCGCCCGCGCCTCAGGGTAGGACGGGATGGTCTCGCAGGCCAGCAGGTCGGCCCCGGTCGAGGCGAGGATCTCCCAGCGCGGCCGGTGCCAGGCCAGCAGGCCGTCCTCGTCGAGGTCGTAGTCACCGGTGTATTCGGACCCGTCGGCCAGGAAGGCCCCGTAGGGGCCGACCGACGCGGCCACCAGGCCGCCACCGGCCTCGTCGCGGGCCTGCGCGGCCAGCTCCACGGAGAGCCGGATGAGCCCCTCGGCCCGGGTCAGGTCCAGCCCCCGGCGCGCGAACCCCTGAAGCGAGGCCTGGTAACTGGCGGTCGTGGCCACGTCGGCCCCGGCCGCGAAGTAGTCGGCGTGGACACGCCGGATCAGGCCGGGATCCTCCAGCAGCAGCCGCGCGGACCAGAGCTCGTCGCTCAGGTCGGCCCCGAGTGCTTCGAGGTGGGTGGCCAGCCCGCCGTCCAGGACAAGTGTGCTCACCTCTCCAGCCTAGGGGCCGCACGGGGCCGTTCCCGCTCCGGCGGCCGCCGGGCGAACAGGCCGCCGGCTCCGGTCGGCGCCTATTCGTACTTCCGGCCGATCTCCCTGACGAGGTCGACGAAGTTGTCGCCGGCGTCGGGGGCGAAGTCGCCCGGGGTGTAGACCACCTCGTCGAGCACCCCGGTGAAGGCGAACGGGCCGTGACGCTCGTACACGTCCCAGGACACGGGAGAGCGCCGGTCGACGCCGACGTCGATCCCCTCCATGGGGCAGAACGCCGCCAGCATGGGCAGGCCGGTCAGCGTGCCGCGCGGCTCGCCGTCCACGGTCACGGACACGTCCCACCGCCAGCCGCCCGGCGCGGTGACCTCAACCCTGATGTGCCCGCCGGGGGCGCCCGCGTGGAGCAGGCGCAGCTCGCCGTAGCCGTTGTGGGCGAACACCAGCTCGTCCTCGACGTAGAGCAGGTAGCCGCCGCCCTGCCCGCCGTGCGCCACCAGCACGCCCCTGCCCGGGGCGCCGATGCGGGCCTCGACGGTGAACGAGCGCCACTGGACGAGCTGCAACGCCTGCCACCGCTCCAGGGTGTGCGTGCGCGGCGTCAGCCGTACGGGCTGGGGGGCGCGATGCCACGGTGGCCGCAGCAGGTAGCGCAGGCGCGAGCCCTCGTCGAGCGGATACACCTGCCCGGCGTGGGCCGCCTCCTCCCAGGCCGCGGCCAGCTCGCGCACCTTCTCCGGCCGCTCGGCCGCCCTGTCGCGCAGCTGGGTGGGGTCGCTCGGCCGGTGGTACAGCTCCCACTCGTGCTCGCCGAAGGGAGTCAGCGGGGCGTGCCGGGTGACGATCTCCCACTCGCCGCGCAGGTAGCCGCGGTGTCCCTGCAACTCGGCGAGCTGCTCCTGATGATCGTGTACGGCCTCGGCGTCGTGCAGGGCCTTCACCAGCGAGGCGCCCTTCCTGGGCCGGCCCTCGGGCGCCTCGATCCCGGTCAGCTCGATCAGGGTGGGCAGCACGTCCGTGACGTAGCCCCACTGGCCGCGACGCTCTCCCCGCTGCGGCAGGCCCGCCGGCCAGGAGATGAGGAACGGCACGGCGTGGCCACCCGCGTGGGTGTTGCGCTTGTACAGGCGGAAAGGCGTGTTGGAGGCCATCGCCCAGCCGCGCGGGTAGTGCGAGAGCGTGCGCGGGCCGCCGATCAGGTCGAGCCGGGCCAGGTCGGCCGCGGGGTCCTCCCGGTCGTGGCGGCTGTTGGCGGACAGCAGGGTGCGCAGGTACTGGGTGGTGCCGTGCTCCTCACCCTCCCTGGACGCGCCGTTGTCGGAGGTGAAGACGAAGATCGTGTTGTCCAGCTCGCCCAGCTCGGCCAGGGTCTCGCGCAGGGCGCCCACGCTGCGGTCGATCCCGGTGATCATGGCGGCGTAGACCTCCATGTAGCGGGCGAACACCCGTCGACGGTCGGGGGAGAGGTCCGCCCAGGCGGGGACGTCGTCGCCCGGCTCGGCGTTGCGGGGTGGCAGCTCGGTGCCGGGCGGGAAGAGGCCCAGGTCGAGCTGGCGGGCGAAGCGGCGTTCGCGGATCGCGTCCCAGCCGTCGTCGTACCTGCCCCTGTGGCGCGCGATGTCGCCCGGCGGGGCCTGAAGCGGGGCGTGGGCGGCGCCGTGGGCCAGATAGAGCAGGAAGGGCGTCCGCGCCGTGCTCGCCTGCCGGACCATCGCGACGGCCTCGCGCGTGAGGTCGTCGGTCAGGTGGTAGCCGTCGGGGTAGCGGTCCACCTCGACGGCGGAGTTGTCGCGGATGAGGCGGTGCGGGTGGTGGAAGTCGGTGAACGCCTCCAGGAACCCGTAGAACCGGTCGAATCCCCGCTGCAACGGCCAGGCGTGCCGGGGCCCGGCGTCCGACATGTCGGAGTCCTTGGTGAGATGCCACTTGCCCACGGCCATGGTCTGCCATCCGGCCGCCCGGAAGAGCTCGGCCATCGTGAAGGCGTCCGGAGCGAGCTCGCCGGCGTAGCCGGGGAATCCGGGGTCGGAGTTGGCGATGTGCCCCACCCCGGCCAGGTGCGGGTCGACTCCGGTCAGCAACGCGGCCCGGGTGGGCGAGCACATCGGCGTGACGTGGAAGTCGGTCCACTGGACGCCCTGCCCGGCCAGCTCGTCCAGGTGCGGAGTGGGGATCTCGGAGCCGTAGCAGCCCAGGTCGCCGAAGCCCACGTCGTCAACGAGGACGATCACGATGTTCGGGGCGCCGGGACCGGGTGTGGGCCGCGTCGGCCACCACGACTCCGACCCCGCGAACGTCCTGCCCACCCGCCCGCCGAAACCCTCATACGCGATCATTTCCGGAGTATAGGCATACCGGCGATTCTGGCCAGGGTTCCGGCGTCGAGCACGGTCACCTCACCGGGGCCGATCTCGATCAGCCCGCGCCGCTCGAACGACCGCAGCGCCCGGTTGACGCTCACCCGGGTCGCGCCGATCTCCGCCCCGAGCCCGGCCTGCCCGGCGCACAGCCGCACCGTGCCGCCTGTGCTCGCGGGGGTGTGCTGGAGCAGCCACTTGGCGGCCCGTCCCGGCACGTCGAGGACCACCGCGTCCGTGAGCCGCTCGTCCAAGTCGCGGACGGTCCGCGCGAGCGTGCGCAGGAGCCGGGCCGCCACTGCCGGCTCGGCGGCGATCAGGCCGAGCACGGCCGAGGCCGGCAGGTAGGCCACCCCGGCCGGGGTGACGGCGGTCAGCGTGGCCCGGTGCGGGCCGTTCACCAGCAGGGCCGTCTTGTCGAAGGCCACCGGCGCGTCCTCCACGGCCAGCACCACCTGCCTGCCGTCCGGGCCCACCCGCTCCGCCCTGACCTGGCCGTCGAGCAGCACGATCAGGTGGTCGGCCGGGTCGCCCTCGGTGCACAGCACCTGCCCGGCGGGGTAGCGGCGGCGCCGGGCCAACGGTTCGAGCCGCTCGCCCAGGTCGCGGAACATCGGCAGGTCGTCCAGCGCGTACGTCATGTGTCCGGTGATACACCACGCCGGTGCCCGGCGATGCTGAGCCCCGGCGGGCCGGGGGCCTAACGTGCCGGGCATGGCGAGATACGTGGTGCAACTGGCTTTCGACGGCGACCCCCGGCGGCTCGACGCCCGACCGGCCCACCGGGAGCACCTGCGGGCGCTGCGGGCCGACGGGCGGCTGGTGACCGCCGGCCCCTGGGCGGACGACAGCGGAGCCCTGCACGTGTACGAGGTGACGGACGAGGCGGAACTCCGCGACATCCTGCGCACCGATCCCTACACGGCGGTGGACGGCTACGAGATCGTGCTCCTCAAGGAATGGACTCCGCTGATGTGATCGCGGCCGGTCGACGCGGGCCGTTCCTCACCCCGGGACGCGGGCGACGAGGCCGGGCATGACGTGTCCGCGTGCCCTGGACACTCGACGCCGGACTCGCGTCCGGCTCGACGCGGTGATCCCGCTCGCCTGGGCGTCCGGTCAGGCGCGTTTCCAGAAGGGGCGGCGCGGCTGCTCCGGAGCCGATCCGCCGTGCGGTGCGCCGCCGGTGAGGGCGGTGAGCACCTCGATGGCGTGCGCCCGCAACGCCCGCGGATCCGCCCCCGGCCGCTCGGCCGCCTCCAGCTCGCGGGCCAGCGCGGAGAGCTCCGCGTGGTCGCCCAGGTAGGCGGACAGGGCGGCCAGCCGGGAGCCCAGGTCGGCCAGGTAGAACACGTCGGCCACGGGCAGCGCCCTGAGCCGGTCGAGCTCGGCCGTCAACTGCCCGCGGACGGCCTCCAGGCCCTGCGGCGCGCGGCGGGCCGGACGGGGCGGCACGGGAGGCGCGAAGGCGGGCCCGCGCGGCCCCACGGAGCTGCCGGCCGAGCCGCCCATCGGACCTCCCGCCGGCCCGCCCGCCGGTCTGCCGGCCGGGCCGCCTCCCGGCCTGCCCGATGGCGCGCCACGGAAGCCCTCGTCCTCCAGCGCCGCCTCGAAGCTCGCCGGCCCGGCCCGGAACGCCGGGGGCGCGGCCATCACCGCGGCCTGGGCCACGAACCCGGACATCGGAGGCGGGGCCGAAGGCATCTCCCAGCCGCTCGGCGGCTCGACCGGCTGGATCACCCGGTGCTCCGGCCCGCCCTCGGCGACCTGCCGGGTGTCCACCGCCACGTAGGCGGTGAAGCGGCACAGCACGCCGTACTCGAGCGAGACCCGGACGATCTCGGACTCCAGCTCGTGCTCGCCCATGGCGTAGCGGTCCTCCAGCTCGCGCAGGTGGGCGCGGGCCCAGACGGCGCGCAGCGCGGGGTTGTCCACCACCGTGCCCACGACCTGCCGCTCCCACGGCGCGCCCGCCGCCAGGCCGCGTACGGTCACCGAGTCGCCGGAACGGCGCCGGCCGTACACCCGCAGCGGGACCCCGGGGAACATCGACCCCAGATGGGTCACCGTGCCCGGCTCCACGTCGAGCCCCTTGAGCGACAGGTCCGTCACCACGGGCGCGCCGATCCGGCGGTGGATCTGCTCCATGGCCGCGTCGAGCCGGTCCTCCGACTCGACCAGCTCGCACCGGCCCGCGCCCAGCCCGGCCAGCCGGCCCAGGAACCCGGCGTTCACCGCCCGGTCGATGCCGACCACGTGGACGCGCATGGCCGACAGGGCGCCGCCCGCCCGCTCCAGGATCTGGTCCTCGTTGCCCACCTGGCCGTCGGTGACCAGGACCAGCACCCGATCCCTGCCCTCGGCGGGCTCCAGCAGCGCGACGGCCTCGCGCAGCGGCTCCAGCAGCTCGGTGCCGCCGCGGGCGTCCACGCGGGCCAGATGCTCGACGGCCCGGTAGCGGTTGCGGTCGGAGCCCGCCACGAGCCCGTCGAACGCCTGCTCCACCACCGAGTCGAAGGCCAGCACCGCGAAGCGGTCCTCGGCGGCGAGCGTGTCGACGATGCGGGCTGCGGCGCGGCGGGCCGCGACCATCTTCCAGCCGCTCATGCTGCCCGACCGGTCGAGCAGCAGCACGAGGTCGCGCGGCGTCCGGGTGGCCTGCGCCTCCGGCGGCACCACGGTCAGCGCGAACGTCCCCTCGTCGTCGAGCTGCAACGACGTGGACGTCTCGAACGACAGGCGCAGGATGAAGTCGCGGTCGAGGCGTTCGCCGGGGCGCAGCCGTACCGTGTGGCCCTCCTCCTCGACCACGTGCAGACTGGAGGCCAGCTCGCGCAGGTCCAGCCCGGCCGGGTCGACCGTCGCGGCGAGCGACAGGCGCACCGGGTCGGGGAATCCGGGCAGCAGCACCGGGGGAGTGACACGCGAGGCGTCGGGCACCGCGTCGGTGTCGGGCACGGTGCCGTCGCCCGCCGGCGGGCCGTCGAGCGGTACGCCCGGCACGTAGCGGGGCGCGACGACCAGCGGGAAGCGGAAGGTGGCCGCGCCGTCTTCGTACGGCAACGGCTGGCTGAGCGACAGCCGGACCGTGACGCGTTCGCCGGGCAGGATGTTGCCCACCCTGATGGTGAAGACGTCCGGCCGCTCCTCCTCGGCGATCGCGGCCCTGCGGCCCTCGCGCAACGCCTGGTCGTAGTCGGCTCTGGCCTGGCCGCGCTCCTTCAGCTCGCCCTCGATGACCCGGTCGTCGGCCTCCATCCTGAACGCCGTCACCGCCGCCCGGTCCGGCAGCGGGAAGACGTACGTGGCCTCCAGGGTGACGTCGAACGGATTGCGGAAGCCCTGCGCCACCTCGACGCCGGCGACGAGACCGGAGATGCCGGCCGTCACGTCGACGCTCTCCAGCGGCAGGTTGCCCCTTTCGGTGCGCAGCGCGCCGAACCCCGCGTCGGGCACCGGCCGGCACCGCTCCGGCGCGAGCGTGGTGATCTTCATAGCAGGTCCCTTTCGTCGAGCGCCGCCAGCAGCGGCCCGGCCGCGGTCAGCACCGCCTGGATGTCGTCTGATGTCGGGATGCGGCCGGCGCCGTCGAGCACCAGCATCACCCCCGTCGCGAGCCGGACCCCCCGCACCAGGGCCCCGTCACCCGAGACACGTACACCGTCGGAGCCGCGCGTGCCCTGCGGCCCGAGCGGACCGCCCGAGTCAGGTACGTCGTGCGCCGGCGGAGCGCCCGAGTCGCGGGCGTCGTACGGCGGACGGGTCCAGAACCGGGAGCGGGTGGCCGCCGAATCGGCGCCAGGTGACTGCGGCGCCTCCCGAGCAGGTGCCGGCACCGGAGCTCCGGACGCTGAAGCCCCGGGAGCCCCGGGAGCCACCGCTCCGGCCCTCGGCGCGGCGGGCGCCGGAGCGCCAGGAAGCGGCAGCGCCGCCGCCTCCAGCATCGAGTCGGTCGCCCCGGCGAGGGCGGTCTGGATGTCCGCGATCGACCTCCCGGCCGCCTGGAGCCGCTTGACCGCGACGAGTTGCAACAGGTGGCGGCGGCCGTAGCGGGCGACGCGGCCGCGCCGGGACAGGGGCGGGTCGACGAGGCCGATGGTCGTATACCACCTGATCAGGCGCTCGCCCGGCACGTCGCGGACCCGGCCGTTGACCGGCTGGGCATGGCTGCGCAGCAGGTCGGCCGCGCGCTCCGCCAGCTCGCCGATGGTCCAGGTGTCGCTCATACCCTCACAATGACACTGTCACTATTGCAGTGTCAACTGGATGATTAGAGTGCCCGATTTGGTGCATATAGAGACGAGCATGTTGTCGAACCAACGGGGAGGAAACGACATGGCTAAGATCACGGGCCCGCTTTCGGGTGACGCGAAGAACACGGTCGCGGAGGCCTTGCAGGGAGCCCTGGTCGATCTCATCGACCTGTCGCTGGTCGCCAAGCAGATGCACTGGAACGTGATCGGCTCGCACTTCCGCCAGGTCCACCTCCAGCTGGACGAGGTGACGTCACTGGCGCGGAGGCACGCCGACACCATCGCCGAACGGGCGGCGGCGGTCGGCCTGAACCCTGACGGGCGCTCCACCACCCTCGGTAAGACCACCAAGGTGACGCAGCCGGAGCGGGGCTGGATCGAGGACGGCAAGGTCGTGGCCAGTATGAGCGACATCCTCGACGGCATCGGCCAGCGGATGCGCGAGCGGGTCGAGGCGACCGAAGAGGCGGACCCGGTCACCCAGGATCTGCTCATCGCCGCCACCCAGGACATCGACAAGCAACGCTGGATGTTCCAGGCCCAGCGCTGAGCCCGCCGAAGCCCGGGAGCCCGTGTGGCCCCGGGCTTTCGCCTGCCCGAGGGCTTCCGGCGTCCCCGTTGTCCGGGCCGCACGGTGCTGAACGTTCACTTCTGATCAGATAGGGTCCCAAACCATGATGGAACGGGATGGATCAACCGGCGACCTCGAGCTCGACCGGCTCATGGCGGAGTTCAAGTCCAACTCCGAGGAGCTTTCCGGGGTCATGGAGCAGATCGGCGACGTGCGCGGGCAGGCGACGGGTGCTGACGACAGGATCAAGGTCCAGGTCTCGTCCTCGGGGGAGCTGACCTCCCTGCGCATCGATCCCAGGGCCATGAAGATGGGCTCAGAGGAACTGGCCGAGGCCATCCTGGACGCGTCACGGCGCGCGACCGAGGACGCGGCGCGGCGTCTCATGGACGTCGCTCGCCCCTACCTCGGCGAGGATGACCGGCAGGCGCCCCCGCGCCGGTAACCGCCGGGGGACGCCTTCGCGGGCTCTCCTAGTTTTTGGGCGGCCTCGGGAAGAATGTACGCGTTCCATGGACGATGAGCTTCTGGTACATCTCCTCTTCGGTCAGGCCTTTCTCGGCCCCGGGCAGGGGGTTGTCTCCGTGCTGCACGTCCATGATCCCTGAGTATGAGATCGAAGCCAGGAATCGGGGCACGGTGGTGGCGGTGTTCAGGACCACCCCGTTCGGCAACTTGACGTCCTGGGCGAGGACCTTCACCCCTGGAATCTTCGCCATGGTCGCGAGGCTGCCGTCGATGATGCCGTTGAAGAGCACGGTGGCGATGAAGTGCTCGCGGAAGGCGGTGGCGTTGTAGCCGAGCGACCTGACCTCGGCGCCGGACATGTCGGTCTTGATCCCGCCCAGGTAGTTGAGGGCCAAGGGGAACGCGACCTCCCCCGCGGCGTAGGCCGCGCTGTCGGCGGTCCAGTACATGAAGGTCGGCAGCAACATCTTGACGAACTTGCTGGATACCTCCTTGAGCAGAAGCGCCTGCCTCTTCATGACCGCCGCCAGGATCTTCCAGGTGAGCACCTGGTATCCGATCGTGAACATCATGTCCACCGTCATGATCCAGCACAGCACCCTCAGCGCCTGGTTCGTGTCCTCGACGACCTTCGCGTAGGCCCGGCACGCCTGGGCCATGTTGCGGTGCTTGACGGAGATCTTGTACACGGCAGGGCCGTACTCCTTCTCCCAGAATCTCTTGAAGGCGGAGACCGGTTCACCGGAGCTGTCCTTCCAGACCGCGGTGGCGGCCTTGTCCGCGTCCTGGAAGGTCTTGTCGATCCTGTCGGCGATGCCGTCGTGGACATTGGCCGCGTCCCGGATCCAGTCCGGGTCGCCGCTCAGATAAGAGATCCCGAACAGGACCTCGGGCGCCAGAATTCCGGCGGCGCCGGCGCCGGCCATACTGCCCAGCGCGACCTTGCTCCCCAGCCCGAGGGGCATGACATCCCTTCCTGATCAGGTCGTCTCGACCTGGGTGGCCGGGACGCTGATGGGGTCGTTCGGGCTCCCGCCGAAGTCGATGATCGTCCTCACGGATCCGGTGTCGACCATGCTCGCCCAGTCGGCCGTCCTGACGTTCTCGCTCATCGCCACGATGGCCCGGCCGATGGCCTCGTAGGCCTTCGCCATGTTCTTCGAGGCCATCTCCAGGTCACGGACCGCGGCGTCGTAGCCTGGGTGACCGTCCTGGCCCTTGCGGAAGATCCGTGCGGCCTCGTCGGAGGCCGGGTCGCCGAGGTGGGTGCCGATCGAGCGCAGCATCATGAAGCTCTGAGCGATGTCCGTGCCGAAGTCTTCGCCCACGTCGCGGATGAGCTTGCCGCTACGCTCCATGCTTTCGTGGTTGACATCCATGGCATTCCCTCCCCGACGAAAAATGCGATCAATCCGGGAATCATAGGTCAGAAGTTGTGGCGAAAAGTGTCGGGAACGTTAAGGTCTCCACTCGCGGGCCATCGGTTGCGGATGAACATGTCTTGGACGTTAACTCCTCTCTTCTTCTATGGAAGGCCCAAAGTGCGAGAGATTCGCGGTCGCCTGGTGTGGCCGGCCGGTGGCGTTCGGTAGAGGCCCTGTCGTGTCCCGCGCGAAGCTCATCCGCGCGCTCTAAGCCGGACGCCGCAGGCCGAGAGTCCACCTCTGCTCGGTGACCTCGATCCCGTTCTCCGTTCCCGGCGCCTCCGACTCCAGCGCGAACCCGGCCGCCTGGTAGATGCGCCGGGCGCCGGCCAGGCAGTCGCGGGTCCACAGCGTGATCCGCTCGTAGCCGCGCTCGCGGGCGTGGCGCACGCACTCCTCGACGAGCGTCCGCCCGAGACCGAGGCCCCGGGCGGACGGCTCGACGAGCAGCATCCGCAGCCGCGCGGTCGTGTCGTCCTCGTGCACGCAGAACACGCACCCCGCGCGCTCGCCGCCGACCTCGGCGATCCACCCCGCGTCGCGCGCGGGGTCGTAGTCGGCCACGATCCGGGCCACGAGCCGTTCGAACTCCATGCCCCAGCCCCACTCGGCGCTGTAGAGCTCGCCGTGCCGGTGGACCACCCAGCCCAGGTCGCCCGTCCGCGGCGGCCTGATCAGGTACGGCTCGCGCTCCGCCGGCCCGCCGAGCAGCTCCCGGATCGTCGCCATGCAGGCCACCAGCCTCTGCTGCCGTTCGTCGGGCAGCCCGGCCAGCAGCCGCTCGATCTGCTCGCTGGAGCGCGCGTCGAGCCCGTCGAACGTGGCCGCGCCCGCCTCGGTCAGGCTCACCACCTGCTTGCGCGCGTCGGCGGCCGAACGCTCCCGCGAGATCAGGCCGGCGGCCTCGAACCGGCCCAGGATCCTGCTGAGATAGCCCGCGTCGAGGTCGAGCAGGGCGCGCAGCTCGCCGGTCTCCAGCCGGCCGGCGTGCGCGAGCTCGAACAGCACCCGCACCTCGGTCAGCGAATAGGGCGAGTCGAGCATGCCCGCCTGGAGGATGCCCATCACCTTCGTATAGAACCGGTTGAAGGTTCTGACCTCAGAAACCCTTGCTTTTATCAACGAAGTCATTGCCTCAGTCAAGCATGGAGGAGCCTTCCTGTGAAGTGCCTGTACATCGGCGGCTACGGCCCCGGCATCGAGACGATCGGCGACGGGCTGACCCGCCTCGCCTCGCCGTCGTTCCTCGCCGCGCATCCCACGCTGCCGGTGCTGTACGCCGTCGGGGAGCTGGCGCAGGGCTGGATCACCGCGCTCACCACCGAAGGCGGCCTCGCACCGCTGGACGAACGCTCCAGCGACGGCGACAGCCCCTGCCATGTCGCCGTGCATCCCTCGGGCACACTGCTCGCGGTCGCCAACTACGGTGACGGCACGGCCGGCCTGCACCACCTCGGCCCCGGCGGCGCGTTCACCGGGGAGCCGATCACGCTGCGTCACGAGGGGGCGGGCCCGGTGCCCGACCGGCAGGAGGGCTCGCACGCCCACCAGTGCGTCTTCCACGATGACCTCCTGTACGTCAGCGACCTGGGCACCGACGAGATCCGCCGCTACACGCTCGACGGCACGCCGCTGGAGTCGCTGCGCCTCGACCCCGGCACCGGCCCGCGGCACCTGGCCTTCGCCGGCTCGCGCCTCTACGTGGTAGGAGAGCTCGACGGCATCGTCACCCTCATCGACGGAGAGAGCAGGCAGGGCACGCCCGCGTCCAGGCGCGAGGTGGTCAACCAGCCCTCGCACCTCGCCGTGGCGAACGGCCTCGTCTATGTGGCCAACCGCGGCCCTGACACGATCTCGGTGCTGCGGGCCGACGACCTCTCACCCGTCGCCGAGGTCCCGTCGGGCGGTGAGTGGCCGCGGCACTTCGCGATCGACGGCGACCGCCTGTACGTGGCCAACCAGCGCTCCGACAGCGTCACGGTGTTCGCGCTGGAGGACGGCGTACCCGAGCCGACCGGACAGGCGTACGAGGTCAGGAGCCCGTCCTGCGTGCTCCCCGCGTAGCCGGGGCCCTGGGACGCCCGCCCGGACGGGCGCGCCCGGCTTTCGGGCCCGCGGCGGGTATGACGTCCGCGCGGCCCCGCACTGGCCCGGCGGGCGCCCGCGCGTCAGAGGCCGGCACGTCTCCGGTAAGGACTTCGCCAAGGGGGAGGAGCGTCCGGAGCCCGGCCCCGACCATGGGTGCTCGTGCGCCATGTCCTCGCCGTCCTCGTCCTGCTGGCCGCCGGTTGCGGCGCCGTCTCCGCGCCTGACGCCCCCAAGCCCGCCTCGGCGTCCGCGCCCGTGGCCGCCTCCGCCGCGCCCACGCGCACGCCGCTCGCGGGGCCCGCCGCGCGGGTGCCGTGGCGCCTCACCGAGCGCGGCGGGGAGCACGAGATCGAGGGCTACGCCGACCGGGTCAGCGTGCTGCCGGGGGAGAGGTTCCGGCTGCTCGTCTCCACGACCGCGCCGCGCTTCACCGCGTCGGCGTTCCGGATGGGCGCCCGGCCGGCCCTCGTCTGGCGCTCCGCCCGCACCGACGGCGTACGCCAGCCGTCTCCGAAGGTCGTCGAGGGCATGGTCACCGCGGCCCACTGGGAGCCCTCGCTCACCGTCGACACGACCGGCTGGGCCGAGGGCGCCTACCTGGTGCGCCTGGACGCGTCCACGGGCGGCCAGCGCTACGTCCCGATCACCGTACGCTCGGCCTCGACCGAGGGCCGGGTGGTGATCGTCAACGCGGTCACCACCTGGCAGGCGTACAACCTGTGGGGCGGACGCAGCCTGTACACCGGGCCCGGCGGCTACGACGACCGGTCGCGCAAGGTCACCTTCGACCGTCCGTACGACGGCTCGGGCGCCCGGCTCTTCCTCGACTTCGAGCAGTCCGCCATCCAGCTGGCGGAGCGGAGCGGGGTGCCGCTGGCCTACCTGACGAGCCTGGACCTGCGCCCCGGCGTGCTGCGTGGCGCCCGGGCGTTGGTGTCGCTGGGCCATGACGAGTACTGGTCGCCGCAGATGCGGCAGGCCGTCACCCGGGCCCGTGACCGGGGCGCGAACCTCGCCTTTCTCGGGGCCAACGCCGTCTACTGGCGGATCGGGCTGTACGGCAGGATGATCATGTGTGACAAGGAGACCCAGTGCCCGCTCTGGCGGCAGTCGGAGCCGGAGAGCGGGCTGGTCGGGCAGATGTACGACTGCTTCCCGGCCGAGGCGACCTACCGGGTGAGCAGGCCGGGCCACTGGATCTTCAGAGGGACCCGGGGAAGGAGTTTCCCCGGGCTCGCGGGCGTCGAGACCGACAAGGTGGCGGCCGGCTCGCCGGACGGCGTCCAGGTGCTGGCCGAGTCGCCGGTCGACTGCGGCGGCCGGGCCACCGTCAGCAACAGCACCTACTACGTCGCCCCCAGCGGCGCCGGGGTGTTCGCCTCCGGCACCATGCGCTGGGTGTGCGGCATGAAAGGTGAGGCGTGCGGCCACGGCGTGACGCGGGCCGCCTCCGCCTTCACCCGCCGAGCGACGCTCAACCTGCTGACCAGGTTCGCCAAGGGCCCGGCCGGTCCGGCCTAGGACTGCTTTCCCCTGGCCCGCACGATGGCGTCGAGCAGCCGCACGACCTCCCGCTCGGCCGGCTCCCTGGTCACGCCGAGCCCGGCGAGGGCGGTGACCGCCGGATCGTCCTCCATCGCCAGGGCGGCGAGCAGCAGGTGCTCGGTGCCCACGTAGTTGTGGCCGAGCCGCAGCGCCTCGCGGACGGTCAGCTCCAGCACCTTCCTGCCCTGTGCGCTGAACGCCGGCACTCCGGACGGCGGGTCGGCTGCGGGGCCGAGCGTGGGCGGCACCGCCTCCCTGACCTCGTCGAGCGTGACGCCGAGTGCCTCGATGGCCTTGGCGGCGAGCGCCTCGGGCTCGTGCAGCAGGCCGAGGACGAGGTGGCCGACGCCAATGTGGTCGTGCCCGGCCCCGCCGGCCTCCTCCTGTGCCCGCACGATGACGTTGCGCGCCCGCGCGGTGAAGCGGCTGTAGGTGTTGAGCTCCTCGGCCAGCGAGGTGCCCTCCCTGGGCACGAACCGCTTCTGCGCGGCCTGCTTGCTGACCCCCATGCTGCGGCCGATGTCGGTCCAGGAGGCCCCGGAGTGCCTGGCCCGGTCGACGAAATGGCCGATCAGGTGGTCGGCCACCTCGCCGAGGTGCTCGCCCAGCGTCACCGCGTCGGACAGCTCGCTCAGGGGATCGCCGTCGGGGTGGCGGCTCTTGATCGCGTTGATCAGGTCGTCGAGACGAACGGTCTGCTCCATGCGTCAACCATAGGTTGACGACCTCCTGTCGTCAACCTCGTGTTGACGATCGCTCAGTCGTGGGTGGACGCCAGCCGGACGGCCGCCCGCCAGCGCCGGTAGCCGGCGTCGTCGCGCTCGCCGGGCTCGAACCGGCGGTCGAGCCGCCAGGTCTTGCGCAGCTCGTCGGCCGAGTCCCACACGCCGGCGCCCAGCCCCGCGAGGAACGCGGCGCCCAGCGCGGTGGTCTCCTGGATCACCGGCCGCTCGACCACCGCGCCGAGCTGGTCGGCCTGCAGTTGCATGAGCAGGTCGTTGACGCTTGCTCCGCCGTCGGCCTTGAGCACCGGGGCCGATCCGCCGGTCATCACCTCGACCACGTCGCGCACCTCGAACGCGATCGCCTCCAGGGTGGCCCGGACCAGGTGGGCCCTGGTCGTGCCGCGGGTGATGCCGGTGATCAGGCCGCGCGCCTCCGGGTCCCAGTGCGGCGCGCCGAGACCGGTCAGCGCGGGGACGAACACCACGCCCCCGCTGTCGGGCACCGTGCGCGCCAGCGCCTCCGACTCAGGGGCGGTGCCGATCAGGCCCAGCCCGTCGCGCAGCCACTGCACGGCCGCGCCGGTGACGAAGATCGACCCCTCCAGCGCGTACGTCAGCTCGCCCGAGGGCGTCTGCCACGCGACCGTGGTGAGCAGCCCGGCCTCCGACCGGACGATCTCGCCGCCCGTGTTGGTCAGGATGAACGACCCCGTGCCGTACGTGCACTTGACGTCGCCCACCGCGAAGCAGGTCTGCCCGAACAGCGCCGCCTGCTGGTCGCCCGCGACGCCCGAGATCGGCAGGTCGAGCCCGAGGAAGGCGCCGGGGTCGGTGCGGCCGAGCTCGCCGTAGTTGGGCACGATCTCCGGCAGGGCCGCCTCGGGCACCCCGAACAGCTCGCACAGCTCCGGCTCCCAGCCACCCGAGGCCAGGCCGTACAGCAGGGTGCGGGAGGCGTTGGACGGGTCGGTCACGTGCCGCGCGCCGCCGGTGAGCCGGGCGATGAGGTAGGAGTCGACGGTGCCGATCACCACGTCGCCGCCGGTGACGCCCGCCCACGCGCGCGGATCGTACTCGGCCAGCCAGGCCAGCTTGGAGGCGGTGAAGTAGGGGTCGAGCCGCAGCCCGGTCAGCTCCGAGACGCGCGGCTCGTGCCCCTGCTCCCGCAGCCGGCCGCAGATGCCCGCGGTGCGCCGGTCCTGCCAGACGATCGCCCGGCGCGGCGCCGCCAGGGTGCGCCGGTCCCACAGCACCGCGGTCTCCCGCTGGTTGGTGATCCCGACACAGACCGGCGCCGAGGTCGCCCCGCGCAGCGCCACGGCGCAGGCGCTCAGCGCGGCCTGCCAGATCTCCTCGGGGTTGTGCTCCACCCAACCCGGCTCTGGGAAATGCTGGGCGAACTCCTGGTAACCCCTTGACTCGATCTGGCCGTCATCGGTCACCACCAGTGCCGTGACCCCCGTCGTGCCCGCGTCTATCGCCAACACGCTCACGGATTCTCCTCCCGGAAGACGTTTCGCTCGGTACGCTCGCATTTGGTCTAGACCAATGCCCGCACAGGCGGGCACAATGCGATTCTGGTAGTGAAGCTCATCGGGAGGAACCCGTCATGCGTATTGGAGTGCTCACCGGGGGTGGCGACTGCCCCGGCCTCAACGCGGTCATCCGGGCCGTGGTCCGCAAGGGAGTGGGCGCCTACGGCCACGAGTTCGTCGGCTTTCGTGACGGCTGGCGTGGCCCCCTCGAAGGCGAGACCATGCCCCTGGACATCCAGGCCGTCCGTGGCATCCTGCCGCGAGGCGGCACGATCCTGGGCTCGTCGCGCACCAACCCCATGAAGATCGAGGGGGGTGTCGACCGGATCAAGGACAACCTGGCGGCGACGGGTGTCGACGCGCTCATCGCCATCGGCGGCGAGGACACCCTCGGAGTGGCCAAGCAGCTCTACGACCGCGACGTCAGGGTCGTCGGCGTGCCCAAGACGATCGACAACGACCTGTCCGGCACCGACTACACCTTCGGTTTCGACACCGCCGTCAACATCGCGACGGAGGCCATCGACCGCCTGCACACCACGGCCGAGTCCCACCACCGGGCCTTGATCTGTGAGGTGATGGGCCGGCACGCGGGCTGGATAGCGCTGCACGCCGGCATGGCGGGCGGCGCCAACGTCATCCTCATCCCGGAGAAGCCGTTCGACATCGACCGCGTCTGCGAGTACGTCGAGTCCCGCTTCCGCACCCGCTACTCGCCGATCCTCGTGGTCGCCGAGGGGGCGCACCCGATCGAGGGGCAGATGGAGCTGCAGGCCGGCGAGCTCGACGCGTTCGGCCACGTGCGGCTCGGCGGCATCGGCGAGGTGCTGGCCAGGGAGATCGAGAAGCGCACCGGCAAGGAGGCCCGCACCACCGTGCTCGGCCACATCCAGCGCGGCGGCACCCCGACCGCGTTCGACCGGGTGCTGGCCACCAGGTTCGGCCTGCAGGCGATCGACGCGGCCCACGAGGGTGACTTCGGGAAGATGGTCGCGCTGCGCGGCACCGACATCGTGCGCGTCGGCCTCGACGAGGCGACGGCCGAGCTCAAGACGGTGCCCGTGTCGCGCTACGAGGAGGCCGAGGTCTTCTTCGGCTGACTGTAAGCGGCTTGCAAGCGGCGGGCCGTACCTTCTGAGTCAGCGGGGTTACCGCTAAAACCCCCCTCAGGGTACGGCTTGCGCCGCGACGAGTCGGCGGCCCACTACGCGTCGCAAGCCGTACCCAGGAGATAGCTCAACCGCGGGGCGTGCCGAAGAGATTCGCCTGCGGCGCGCCCTCGTCGCCTTTCTCCGTCTCCGTACGGGACAGAAACTCCTCCTCGCCGCGCAGTTCGCGTTCCGACGGCGACAGCATGACGGCGAGCAGCAGGCCCACGGTGATCAGGCTGATGCCGACGATCAGTGGCAGCAGGAAGTCGATCCCCTTGGACCCGGCCAGCGGGGTCGTCGTCTCGTGCACGTCGACCGCCATCGCGAACATGCCGGTGTAGTGCATGCCCGTCACCGCGATGCCCATGATCAACGCCGCGCCGATCCGCTGGACGGCGCCCGTGACGCGGATGGTGAACCAGAGCGCCACGGTCGCGGCGGCGATCGCGATGAGCACGGAGAGCGTGACGATCAGCGGGTCGTAGCTGACGTGGCCGGACATGTTCATCGCGATCATGCCGAGGTAGTGCATGCCGGCCACGCCGATGCCCGTCAGCAGGCCGCCGCCGAGGAGGTAGGCGACGCGCTCGCCGTGGTAGGAGACGAGGAACAGCCCGGCGCCCACGACCACGACCGCGAGGAACGCCGAGGCGGCGGTGAGCGGCACGTCGTAGCGGATCACCGTGCCGCGCACCCCGAAGCCCATCATGGCGATGAAGTGCATCGTCCAGATGCCCGTGCCGCCGAGCGCGACGGCGGCTCCGACGAGCCAGAATGCTCGCTCCCTGCCCTGGACGAGACGGGCCCGCGAAGCCAGCAGCAGCCCGAGCATGGATCCCACGCTGGACATGGCATAGGAGAGCACGGGCGTGATGAGCCCGTAGGAGAAATGGTCGATCGGTGACATGGGCCCCCCTCAGCAATTAAGGGAGTATGGGCGGTATGTCGCGGGGAGCGCAACTACCTGTGTCGGGATCGTGACCTAGAGGAAGATGGGACTCCAAGGGAGGGAGCGGGATACATGGGTGGTTCCGTGCCCCACTCCTGGACGGGCGCCGGGGCCGCCGGCAGAGGCCGCTGGACGGGCCCGGTGAGGTGCGCCGGCCGCTGGGTGACGAGCCTGCGCCGCTCCAGCCGGGCGTCCAGCTCGGCGTCCTCGTGCAGTTCCTTCGCCGACGGCGCCAGGATGACCATGAGCAGCATGGTCAGCGTGATGAGGGAGATCACGGTCATCAGGGGCACCAGGAAGTCGAGCGCGTCGGCGCCCGGCAGGACTCCCGGCTCGGCGTGGGGGGTGACGACCATCGCGTACATCCCCGTGTAGTGCATCCCGGCCACGGCCACACCCATGACGAGCGCCGCCCCGGTGATCCAGATCGGCTTCCTGACCCGCAGGGTGAACCAGAGCGCGACGGTCGCGGCCACCACGGCGATCACCACGGAGGCGGCCACGATCCTGCGGTCGTAGGAGACGTGCGCGGACATGTTCATCGCGTACATGCCCAGGTAGTGCATGCTGGCCACGCCCAGGCCGGTGAGCGCGCCGCCGCCGAGCAGGGCGAGCGGCCGGCCCCCGCCGTAGGAGACGAGGAACAGGCCGGTGCCGACGACCACGATGGCCACGACCACGGAGGCGGCGGTCAGCGGCACGTCGTACCTGATCTGGGTGCCCTCGACCGCGAAGCCCATCATGGCGACGAAGTGCATGACCCAGATGCCCGTGCCGCCGATGGAGACGGCCGCGCCGAGCAGCCAGCGCACCCGCGCGCCGCCTCGGGAGGCGTGCGCCTGGGCGGTCAGCCGCAGGCCGAGCATGCACCCCAGGCACGACATCACGTAGGCGAGCACGGGCGTGAGCGGGCCATGGGTGAAGTGATTCACAACCGACATTCGTCAAAGCTTCCTTGCGATAGGGGTCTCCGTGATCTTGCCAGCCGCCCTGTCCGATTCATATGGATATCTCGACTATCTGTCAATTTTCTCTGTCGGGAAGGTGAAAAGTCCTCCAGCATGACAAAGCGAGTGCGGGGGCGGAGGCGGACTAAACTCCATAGGTCGCGGCGTTGCTTCTAACGCCCGTATCCCCGTCTTCCCCCGGAGGTTCAGCCATGACGACGATGTCCGCCCTGGGCGAGCCGTGCGTTCTGCTCAAGCTGGGCGAGATCGTCCTCAAGGGCAAGAACCGTGAGCTGTTCGAGCGCCGCCTGATCAGCAACATCCGCGAAGCGCTCCAGGAGCTCGGACTCAAGGTCGACGTCCGCCGCCGCCACGGAGTCGTCGCGATCTTCCTGCCCCCGGGCGCCACCGTCGAGGAGTCCGAGGCCGTGGCCCGGCGGGTCGCCGACGTGCCCGGGCTGGTCTGGATCCACCCCGCCTGGCGGGTCGCCAAGGACCCCGACTCGGTGCTCAAGGCCGGCATCGAGCTCTTCCGCGACCGCGAGGAGGTCAAGCGCGGCGCGGCGTTCGCGGTCCGCTCACGCCGCCGTGACAAGCGCTTCCCGATGCGCTCCAACGAGCTCGACCGGTTCGTCGGCGGGGCCATCAACGACGAGTACGGCCTGCCGGTCGACCTGCGCCACCCCGAGCTGACCCTCTCCATTGAGGTCGACCGCGACGAGGTGTTCGTCTTCACCGGGGGCATCCCCGGCCAGGGCGGGCTCCCGGTCGGCAGCAGCGGCCGGGCCCTGGTGCTCATGTCCGGCGGCATCGACTCGCCGGTGGCGGCCTACCGCATGATGCGGCGCGGCCTGCACGTCGACTTCCTGCACTTCTCGGGCATCCCCTTCACCACGTCCGAGTCGATCTACAAGGCCTACGCGCTGGTCAGGAAGCTCGACCGGTTCCAGGGCAGGTCGAGGCTCTGGGTGGTGCCGTTCGGCAAGGCCCAGCAGTCGATCCGCTCCTCGGGCCAGGACCGGCTCGCGGTGATCGCGCAGCGGCGGCTCATGCTCAAGACGGCCGAGGAGGTCGCCCACCGCATCCGCGCCTCGGCGCTGATCACCGGTGACGCGCTCGGCCAGGTCTCCTCGCAGACCCTGACCAACATCACCGCCCAGGACCACGCGGTCGAGCTGCCGATCCTGCGGCCGCTGATCGGCTGGGACAAGACCGAGATCATGGCCGAGGCGCGGCGCCTCGGCACGCTGGAGATCTCCGAGCTGCCCGACGAGGACTGCTGCAGCCTCCTGGCCCCCAAGCGGGCCGAGACCCGCGCCAAGATCGAGGACCTGAAGCAGATCGAGAAGCGGCTCGACGCCGAGGAGCTGGCCGTCCAGCTGGCCGACTCGATCCAGGAGTACACCCTCTGACACCAGGCCCCCTCCACCCGGCGCCGGATGGAGGGGGCGGACGGCCCGCCGTCAGGCGGGCTGCGCCACCGCGGCCGACTTGCCGAGGAGCGCCGGGAGGTCGCGCATGACCCCCGCCAGCTCCTCCAGGTCGCCGTCGATCAGCGCCTGCGGGCCGTCGCACAGCGCCAGCTCGGGCTGCGGATGCACGTCGATGATCACGCCGTCGGCGCCGACCGCGATGGCCGCCCGGGTCAGCGGCAGCACCAGGTCACGCCGGCCGCCCGAGTGCGACGGGTCGACGATCACCGGCAGGTGCGACAGGCGCTGGGCGACCGGCACCGCCGAGACGTCGAGGGTGTTGCGGGTGGCGGTCTCGAACGTGCGGATGCCCCGCTCGCAGAGCACGATGTCGAGGTTGCCGCGCTGCGCGATGTACTCGGCGGCCATCAGCCACTCCTCGATGGTGGCGTTCATGCCGCGCTTGAGCATGACCGGCCGGCCCGCCGTGCCGACCGCCTGCAGCAGCGCGAAGTTCTGCGCGTTGCGGGTGCCGACCTGGAGCATGTCGGCGTAGGACGCGACCAGCTCCACGTCCTGCGCGTCGACGACCTCGGTGACGATCGGCAGCCCGGTCTCCTCGCGCACGTCGGCCAGGATGCGCAGTCCCCGCTCGCCCAGCCCCTGGAAGGCGTACGGCGACGTGCGCGGCTTGAACGCTCCGCCGCGCAGCAGCGTCGCCCCCGCCGCCCTGGCCATCAGCGCAGCGTCGAGCGTCTGCCCCGGCGTCTCCACCGCGCACGGCCCCGCGATCAGCGTCACGGTGTCGGGACCGATCGGCACCCCGCCCACGTGCACGGTCGAGCGCTCCGGATGGTTCTCGCGGCTCACCAGTTTGTACGGCGTCGACACGCGCATCACGTCGCGTACCCCGCCCATGCCCCGCAGGCCGGCCGCGTCCAGCTGGGTCACGTCACCCACCAGACCCACGATCGTGCGCCGCACGCCCCTGCTCACGAACGCCTCCACGCCGGCCGCCTGGACGACGGTGACGACCGACTCGATGTCGACTGGGGTGGCCTCCGGGCCCATCACGATAACCATCTGCTCTTTCTCCTCCGGAAACGCGAGAAGGCCCCGGGTCCTTAACGGACCCGGGGCCTTCTGTTCGCCTGTCTGCTGGTCAGCGCAGCGTCAGGTGGCGAACGGACTCGGGTCCGTCGCCATACCAAAACTGGAACGCCTTGCGCATAGCGCCCAAGAATAGCGCACCCAACCCGGGCGCGAACCGGGGGCGGCGCGATGGCAGGATGGCTCACGACCACGAGAGCGTGCGATTGGAGTGATCGTGCAGGAGCCGCGCCTGCCCCCAGGCCAGTACGTCCCGCGCGGCCGTCCCGTGATCCACTACGGCAGGGTCCCCCAGTTCAGGCCCGACAGCTGGGACTTCCGCGTCTTCGGTGCCACCGCCTCCGGCGAGGAGCACCGGTTCGCCTGGGACGACTTCGAACGGCTGCCCCGCGCCGACGTGGTGGCCGACTTCCACTGCGTCACCAAGTTCTCGCTCATGGGCGTCGAGTGGCGCGGGGTGAGCCCCGCCACCATCCTCGACCTCGCGCCACCCGACCCGGGTGTCCGGCATGTGATGATCTGGGCAGAGTACGGCTACAGCGCCAACCTCAGGATGTCCGATTTCACCGCACCCGGCACCCTGTTCGCCATGGAGGTCGACGACAAGCCGATCAGCCTCGACCGTGGTTTTCCGCTGCGGATCGTGGTGCCCCACCTCTACGCGTGGAAGAGCGTCAAGTGGGTGCGCGGCATCGAATATCTGCTGGAGGATCGGCGGGGCTTCTGGGAGGAGCGCGGCTACCACAACGTGGCCGACCCGTGGCGCGAGCAGCGTTACTCCTACCAGGAAGAACCCGGCGAGGGCCCTCCGTAGGGTTTCCGCCCGCACACGGTCCGTGGCCCGCTACGGTTGCCCGCATGCTGACCACCGCATGCGTGGTGCTCTCCTCCTTGACCTTCGTCCTCGGCTACGGCCTTGCCCGGGTTTCGCGGCGCGGCCCCCGGGCGTCCGGCCGCCGGTCCAAGGACGAGGCGACGTTCACCACGCTGCACCTCGCCGCGATGGCCGCCCCGGCACTGCGGACGGGGCTGCACCGCGACTCTGCCCGTCACGCCGTCCGCCACCTGCGCGCCCTGCTCGGCACCCACGCCGTCGCCATCACCTCGACCGACGCGGCGCTGGCCTGGGACGGGCCGTGCACCGACGAGGTGCTCACCTACGCGCGCACGGCACTGGCGGCCGGCCGGGCGCAGGTGTTCGCCGGCGAGCCGTATGGAGCGGTGGTGGCGCCGCTGACCGTGGACGGCACGATCGTCGGGGCGCTGGCCGCGTTCGACGACGAGCTGAGCGCGGGGCTGGTCCGCACCGTCACCGAGGTGGCCGGCTGGGTGTCGGGGCAGCTGGAGCTGGCCGAGCTCGACTCGTCGCGCCGCCGCGCGCTGGAGGCGGAGATGCGGGCGCTGCGGGCCCAGATCTCGCCGCACTTCGTCTACAACGCGCTGACCACGATCGCGTCGTTCATCCGCACCGACCCCGTGCGCGCCCGCGAGCTGCTGCTCGACTTCGCCGACTTCGCCCGCTACGCGCTGCGCCGGGCCCACGACTTCACCACCCTGGCCGACGAGCTGACCTGCGTCGACCGCTACCTGCTGCTGGAACGTGCCAGGTTCGGCGACCGGCTGCGGTTCAGCCTCCAGGTGGCGCCGGAGGTGCTGCCGGTGCCGGTGCCGTTCCTGTGCCTGCAGCCGCTGGTGGAGAACGCCATCAAGCACGGCATGGGCAGCCGGGGCGGCAGCGGCGAGGTGCGCGTCGTGGCGCGTGACGCGGGCCCGGAGGCGCACATCTCGGTCGAGGACGACGGCGCCGGCATGGACCCCGAGCAGGCCCGCCGGATGCTCGACGACGATCCCCGGCGGGAGGGCAACGGCATCGGGCTGGCCAACGTGGACGTGCGGATGCGGCAGATCTACGGCGAGGGCTACGGCCTCGTCGTGGAGACGTCGCTGGGCGCGGGCACGAAGGTGCGGCTGCGCGTACCCAAGACTCAATTTAGCTCTCTGTAGCCAAATCTTTACGCGACGTTGGCATGTCCCTTGTGACCTTGGTGTTCATGCGGCAGCGTAGGACCCATGCTGCGTCTGCTGGCCGTTGACGATGAAGTGCCCGCGCTGGAGGAGTTGGCATATCTCCTGCGCCAGGACGGCCGGGTCGAGCACGTCGCGACCGCCTACGATGGGGTCAAGGCGCTGCAGGACATGGTCCAGATGATCGGCACGGGCGAGCGGCTCGACGGCGTGTTCCTCGACATCCGGATGCCCGGGCTCGACGGGCTCGACCTGGCCAGGCTGGTGGGCGGCTTTCCCAGCCCGCCGCGGCTGGTGTTCGTGACCGCGCACGAGGAGTGCGCGGTGCAGGCGTTCGAGCTGGAGGCGGTCGACTACCTCCTCAAGCCGGTCCGGGCCGAGCGCCTGGCCGAGGCCGTGCGCAGGCTGGAGGCCGCCGCGGCTCCCTCGGCCGAGCCGGGCCGCGACGACGTCATCCCGGTCGAACTGGGCGGCCGCACGAGGTTCGTGCCGCAGCAGTCTGTCCTGTTCGTCGAGGCCCAGGGCGACTACGTGCGGCTGCACACGGTCGACGGCAGCTATCTCCTGCGCATGTCGCTGGCGGCGCTGGAGCGTCGCTGGGCCGAGGCGGGCTTCATCAGGGTGCACCGCAGCACCCTGGTCTCCGTGCGGCACGTCAACGAGCTCAGGTTCGAGGGCGGACGGGTGACCCTGACCGTGGGCACCGAGACGCTCCAGGTCAGCCGGAGGCACAGCCGCGAGGTGCGCGAGCTCCTGGTCCGCCAGCACCGCAGCGTCATCTCCTGAGCGTCATCTCCTGAGCGTCATCTCCTAGAGCCGATTCCGCGCCGCCCGGCGGGCGGGTGTGAAGCGGGTGGCGCCGGGTCCGCGCCCTCGATCCTGGGGCCTTTGCCGTGATGGTCGCGATGTCCCTGGTCACGCCGGGGCGGCTGGTGCGCTGAATCGGGTATCCCTCGTGACCTCCATGCGTAAGGTGTGCGCGAGCCCCGTAATCGACCGTTCGTCGAATCAGAAGGACCGTTCATCGCGTACACACTCTCCGTATGCCGCTGACTACAGACCGTTCGACGCGCTGTGAGCCAACGGGGTTTCGCCTTCAAGATCGCGACCGTAGTGTTTCGGCATCGGAAGCCACCCGGGGCATCGGGGGACCGGGCCGAAAGGCCCGCGTGATGCTCCGGTTCCACGGTGACCATGCTGGTCACCACGGTTGTCGGGCCCTTGACCGGGGGGTAGGGCCCGCCTGCCGGTTACGTGAAGGGGCGCCCGCAGCGGCCGCGGAGACTCGGCGGCGATCCGGCCTTCCGGGGGCGGTCGGATCGCCGGCGCGGGCGCCCCGACACGACGGCGGATCAGCCGGGCGGGCGGCGGAGCACCTGGACACGACGGCCGATCAGCCCAGCGGTCGGCGGATCACTCCGGCACGACGGGCGATCGCCGCCGGGTGGCCGGTCAGCTGTCGCGCAGTGACTTGAGCAGCTCGATGTCGGCGCGGTGCTTCTCGGCCTTGCCCGGCGTCTCGATGCAGATCGGCACCCCCGCCACGGCCGGATGGCGCATCAGCGCGGCGAACGGCGCGGTGCCGATGTGGCCGGCGCCGATGTTCTCGTGGCGGTCCTTCTTGGACCCGCACACGTCCTTGGAGTCGTTGGCGTGGATCAGCTTCAGCCGGCCCGGCGCGATCCGGTGCAGGAGGTCGAAGGTCTCCCGCACGCCGCCCTCGGCCGCCAGATCGTGGCCCGCCGCGAAGGCGTGGCAGGTGTCGAGGCAGACACCCGCGCGCGGGTGCCAGTCGAGCGCCGCGAGGTAGGGCTCGAGATCCTGGACCGTGGCGCAGAGCATCGCGCCCTGCCCCGCCATCGGCTCCAGCAGCAGGTCGGGCCCGCCCTCGGGGATCTCGTCGAGCAACGGCAGCAGGTGCTCGCGCACCTGGCGCATCGCGTCGTCACGTGACCCGGTGACCGCCGATCCGGTGTGGACCACCACCCCCTTGGCTCCCGTCTCGACGCCGCGGCGCAGCGTGTGGCGGACCAGCGCGACGGAGCCGGCCAGGGTCGCGGGGGTCGGCGAGCCGAAGTTGGCCAGATAGGGGACGTGGACGAAGGTGTCGACGCCCGACTCGGCCAGCTTGGCGTCCTCGTCGGGCCGGCCGGCGGTGAGGGCCCACGCGCGCGGGTTGGTGACGAACACCTGGATCATCTCGGCGCCGATCTCGGCCATGTACTTCAGGCCGCCCGTCGCGAGGCCGCCGGCGACGAGGACGTGCCCGCCGATGAGAGAGGTCAGGGTCATGGTGGGTGACAGTCTAGGCGGCTCGTGCCGGCGTCCGCGCAGGTGGTGGGCCTGCCCGGGGGCGGCGCTTGGAGCATGACACGAAAAGTCCTGGCCAACCGGTTGCGCAGTTCAGAGTTCTTACGGATGGACCGGGCACGACGGGCATGTGTGTACTTCTGGCATGCCCAACACGCTCACCGGTCTGGCCGCCTTCAACGCCCGCGAACCGGCCGAGGCCGAGCGGGAGCTGCTGACCTGCTGCGCCTCCCGCGTCTTCGCCCGGACGGTCGCGGCCGGCCGTCCCTACCGCGACCCGGCCGGGCTGGCCGCCGCCGCGGACGCGGCCGTACACGACCTGACCTGGCCCGAGGTGCTGGAGGCGCTCGGCGCGCACCCGCGCATCGGGGAGCGCGCGGCCGGCGCGGACCGGGAGTCGGCGTGGTCGCGGCAGGAGCAGTCGGGCGTGCGGGACGACCTGCGGGAGGCGCTCGCCGAGGGGAACCGCGCCTACGAGGAGCGTTTCGGTCACGTCTACCTGATCTGCGCCACCGGCCTGTCCGGCGGCCAGATGCTGGACAGGCTGCGCGAGCGGCTGGAGCACGACGACGAGACCGAACGCCGCACGGTCCGCGACGAACTCGCCAGGATCACCCGGCTGCGGCTGGCCAAGCTGCTCGGGGAGGCGCCGTGAGCTTCTCGACCCATGTGCTGGACGCCGTCACCGGCCGCCCCGCCGCCGGCGTCGGCGTACGGCTGGAGCACGACGGGCGGGTCCTGGCCGAGGGCCGCACCGACGACGACGGACGGCTCAAGGGCTGGCAGCCGGGGGCCGGAGTCCACCGGGTCGTCTTCGACACCGGGGCCTACCTCGCCGAGACCTTCTACCCCGAGGTGGTCGTCACCTTCACCGTGACCGACCCGGACCTGCACTATCACGTGCCGTTGCTGCTCAGCCCGTACGCCTACTCCACCTACCGAGGGAGCTAGATGTCGATCATCCTGGGCCCGAACCGCTACGGCAAGGCGGAGACCAGGCTCGTCCGCGTCGTCAGGGACGGCGCGGTGCACCACCTCAAGGACGTCAACGTCAGCTCGTCGCTCTCCGGCGACATGGAGGCCGTCCACCTGACCGGCGACAACGCCGCGGTGCTGCCGACCGACACGCAGAAGAACACCGTGTACGCCTTCGCCGGCAAGCACGGCGTCGGCCAGATCGAGAACTTCGCGCGGCTGCTGGCCGGGCACTTCGTGGACACGCAGCCGGCGATCCGGCACGCCCGGGTGGAGATCGAGGAGTACTTCTGGGCCCGGATCCCCGTCTCCGGGCACTCGTTCGTGCGGGCCGGCGGCGAGGTGCGCACCTGCGTGGTCCACCACGACGGCGACGGCCGCACCACGGTGGTCTCCGGGCTCAGGGACCTCGTGCTGCTCAACACGACCGGGTCGGAGTTCCACGGCTTCGCGGTCGACGAGTACACCACGCTCCAGCCGACCTCCGACCGGGTCCTGGCCACCGCCGTGACCGCCCGGTGGCGGCACGCGAGCGCCCCGGACTCCTTCGGCGAGTCCTACACAGAGGTACGGCGGTGCCTGCTGGAGGCGTTCGCCGGGACGCACAGCCTGTCGCTCCAGCAGACGCTGTACGCCATGGGCAAGCGGGTACTGGACACCTGTGACGGGATCTGCGAGGTCCGGCTGGAGATGCCGAACAAACACCACTTCGCGGTGGACCTGTCGCCGTTCGGGCTGGACAACGCGGGCGAGGTGTTCCACGCGGCCGACCGGCCGTACGGCCTGATCGAGGGCGGCGTGCTGCGCGAGGACGCCCCCGACGCCGGATTCGCCTGGGAGTAGCGATGGACTTCTTGCGCCCCACGACGTGGGAGGAGGCGCTGGCCGCCAAGGCGGACCAGCCCGAGGCGGTGCCCATCCAGGGCGGCACCGACGTGATGGTCGAGATCAACTTCGATGTGCGCCGGCCCGTGGCGCTGCTGGACCTGGGCAACGTGGCCGAGCTGCGGACCTGGACCCTGGCCGACGGCGTCTGCCGGGTCGGCGCCGCGGTGCCGTACACCAGGATCATCGACGAGCTGGGCGAGGCGCTGCCGGGGCTCGCGCAGGCGTCGCGGACGGTGGGCTCGCCGCAGATCCGCAACCGCGGCTCGGTCGGCGGCAACCTGGGCGCGGCCTCGCCCGCGGGCGACAGCCACCCGCCGCTGCTCGCCGCCGGCGCCGTGGTGGAGGTCGCGTCACGCGACGGCGGCGTCAGGATGATCCCCGCCGACGAGTTCTACCTGGGCGTCAAGCGGTCGGCGCTGCGGCCCGACGAGCTGATCCGGGCCTTCCACCTCAGGCCCGCCACCGGTCCGCAGTACTTCTCCAAGGTCGGCACCCGCAACGCCATGGTCATCGCGGTGTGCTCGTTCGCCGTCGCGCTGCACCCCGGGGAGCGGCGGGTCGGCACCGGCCTCGGCTCGGCCGCGCCCACGCCGCGCAGAGCGGTGGAGGCCGAGGAGTTCCTGGGCCGGGAGCTCGACTGGGACTCCCGGCTCGACCCGGCGCTGCTCGGCCGGTTCGGCGAGCTGTGCGCCGCGGCGGCCGCGCCGATCGACGACGTGCGCGGCACCGCCGCCTACCGCAGGCACGCCATCGCCGTGCTCGCCCGCCGCACGCTCACCTGGGCGTGGAACGACCACCGAGGAAGGAGGGCCGCCTGATGCGCGTCACGTTCACCGTCAACGGCCGCGAGCAGGTCGCCGACGACGTGTGGGAGGGCGAGAGCCTGCTGTACGTGCTCCGCGAGCGGCTCGGGCTGCCCGGCTCGAAGAACGCCTGCGAGCAGGGTGAGTGCGGATCGTGCACGGTCTACCTGGACGGCACGCCGGTCTGCGCCTGCCTCGTCGCCGCCGGGCAGGCCGAGGGCCGCCGGGTGCGCACCGTCGAGGGGCTCGCCGAGGGCGACCGGCTCGACCCGGTGCAGGAGGCGTTCGCCGAGTGCGGGGCCGTGCAGTGCGGCTTCTGCACCCCCGGCCTCGTCGTGCAGGCGCACGACCTCATCGAACGGGTCGGACAGCCCTCCGACGCCGACATCCGCGAGGCCCTGGCGGGCAACCTGTGCCGCTGCACGGGGTACGAGAAGATCCTCGACGCGGTACGGCTGGCGGCGGCGCGGAAGGCGGCGGCCAGGTGACCGGCGTGGCGGCCGGAGCCGTACTGATCGAGAACGTGTACGTCGCGCCGGTCGCCGGCCCCGAGATCGAGTCCGGATATATCCGGATCGAGGGGGACCGGATCGCCGCCGTCGGCCCGATGACGGACCTGCCCGGTGCCACGGGCGGCGCCATGGACGGTGCCACGGGCGGTGCCACGGACCTGACGCGGATCGACGGCACGGGGTGCCTGGCCACGCCCGGACTGGTCAACACCCATCACCACCTCTACCAGTGGGCCTCACAGGGCCTGGCGCAGGACGCGACCCTGTTCGAGTGGCTGGTGGCGTCGTACGAGGTGTGGGCCGCGATGGACGCCGAGGTCGTCAGGGACGCCGCGCTCGCCGGCCTCGGCCATCTGGCGCTGTCCGGCTGCACGACCTCCAGCGACCATCACTACCTGTTCCCCAAGGGCCGGGGCGACCTGTTCGCGGCCGGTGTGCAGGCCGCCCGCGAGCTGGGCATCCGCTTCCACCCGGCGCGCGGCTCGATGGACCGGGGCGCCTCGCGGGGCGGGCTGCCGCCCGATGTCGTGGTCGAGCGCCTCGACGAGATCCTCGCCGCCACGGCTGACGCGATCGACGCCTACCACGACCCGTCGTTCTCCTCGAAGCTGCGGGTGGCGGTCGCGCCCTGCTCGCCGTTCTCGGTCAGCGCCGACCTGATGACCAAGGCCGCCGAACTGGCCAGGGACAAGGGCGTCCGCCTGCACACGCACCTGGCCGAGACGCTGGACGAGGAGAGGCTCTGCCTGGAACAGGCGGGTGTGCGGCCGGTCGACTACATGGAGAAGCTCGGCTGGCTGGGGCCCGACGTGTGGTTCGCGCACACCGTGCACCTGAGCGACTCCGACATCGACCGGTTCGCCGCCACCGGCACCGGCTCGGCGCACTGCCCCAGCTCCAATGGGCGGCTCGGCGCGGGCATCGCCAGGGTGTCGGAGATGCTGCGGCGCGGCGCGAACGTCGGCCTCGGCGTCGACGGCGCCGCCTCCTCCGAGCTGACCACCTTGTCCGGCGAGATGCGGCAGGCGCTGCTCTTCCAGCGGGCGAGGTACGGGCCCACCGCGCTCACCGCCCGGCAGGCGCTGGAGCTGGCCACGCTCGGCGGCGCCCGCAACCTCGGCCGCCAGGACGAGCTCGGCACGCTCGAACCGGGCAAGCTGGCCGACATCGCGCTGTGGCGGGTCGATGAGCCCTTCGCGAGCGCGGTGACCGACCCCGTCTGCGCGCTGGTGTTCGCGACGCGCCAGCCGCCCCTGGCCCGCCTGCTGGCCGGGGGTGAGACGCTGGTCGAGGACGGCGAGCTGCGGACCGTCGCGCATGACGCCGCCGGACGGGCGGGCGCCCGGGCGCACCGCCGCCTGCTGCGCCTGGCCGAAGACCGAGGGGTCGCCACCACCGGGAAGGTCCGACCGTGATCGGGCAGGCCGGGCCGCGAGCACGCCACGCTGACCACGCCCAGGGCGGGCCCGCGGTGCCTCGCCGACGGCGGGCGGGGCGTAGGCGCGACCGGCCGGAGACGCCGCGGGCCGGGGTGTGATGATGAAGCGGCAACGGCACGCCCGCTCGCACCTGGGGCGCGCCCGCCCGCTGTCCGCCCGACGCGTGGGAGTACCTAGTGGTTGATCATGTGCTGGTCGCCCCGGACAAGTTCAAGGGGTCGCTGACGGCGGCCGAGGTGGCGGCCAGGGTGGCGGCCGGGCTCGGCGTCCCGGCGGTCGAGCTGCCGGTGGCCGACGGCGGCGACGGCACTGTGGACGCGGTCGTGGCCTGCGGCTTCACCCGGATCACCCGCGAGGTGACGGGGCCCACCGGCCGGCCGGTCCAGGCCGCCTACGCCTGGCACCCCACCGGCGAGCCCGCCGATGACCGGCCTGCCGGATCGGCACCGCCACCCACACGCGATGTCGACCGGCCCTCGCGCGATGTCCGGCCGCCGGTGCGGGACGCCCGGCCTCCCGCTCCTGACGTCCGGCCGTCCGCGCGGGACGCACGGCCGACCGCCGTCATCGAGCTCGCCGAGGCGTCCGGTCTGCGGCGGCTGCCCGGGGACCGGGAGCCGCTCACCGCCACCAGCTACGGCACCGGCGAGCTCATCGCCGACGCCGTCGAGCGGGGCGCGCGACGTGTCGTGCTCGGCCTCGGCGGCAGCGCGTGCACCGACGGGGGAGCGGGCATGGTCCAGGCTCTCGGGGCGCGGCTCCTGGACGCGGAGGGCAGGGAACTCGGCCCGGGAGGGGCGGCCCTCCGCGAGCTGGACCGCATCGACCTGGCCGCCTTCCCGGACGTCTCCGGCGTGGAGTTCGTGGTGGCGAGCGACGTCGACAACCCGCTTCTGGGCCCCCACGGGGCGGCGGCCGTCTACGGTCCCCAGAAGGGGGCCACCGCGGACGACGTCAGGATCCTGGAGGCCGCCCTCGGCAGGCTGGCCGCCGTCGCCACCCGGACCCACGGCCTCGTCGGCGCCGTCGAGCACGACGGCGCGCCCCGGCCCATGGGCGTCGCCGGAGCCCCGGGAGCCGGGGCCGCCGGCGGGGTCGGCTTCGCCGCCCTCGCCTTCCTGCGTGCCGACATCCGTCCCGGCATCGACTACCTCCTCGACCTGCTGGGCTTCGGTGAGCTCGTCCAGGGCGCCCGGCTGGTGATCGTCGGAGAGGGGTCGCTGGACGAGCAGTCGCTGCGCGGCAAGGCCCCGGTCGGGGTCGCGCAGGCGGCGGCCAAGGCGGGGGTCCCCGTGGTCGCGGTCTGCGGGCGCCGCACCCTGTCCGACGCCGAGCTCCAGGTGGCCGGCATCAAGGCGGCGTACGCGCTCACCGACCTGGAGCCCGACCCGGTCCGCTGCATGGCCGAGGCCGGGCCCCTCCTGGAACGCCTGGTGGCCCGCCTGGCCGCCGACCGCCTGTGACCGGTCCTGACCGTCACCTCCGAGAGGAAGCCATGACCCCGTACGACCTGGTGGTCCGATCGCGGCGGGCCGTGCTGCCCGAGGGAGAGCGCGCCGCGGCGGTGGGCGTGCGGGAGGGGCGGATCGCGGGGCTGCACGAGTACTCCGCGGAGCTGGAGGCGGCCGAGGACGTCGACCTGCGCGGCATCGCGCTGCTGCCCGGCCTGGTCGACACGCACGTGCACGTGAACGAACCGGGCCGTACGCACTGGGAGGGCTTCGCGTCGGCCACCCGCGCGGCGGCGGCGGGCGGGGTCACCACGATCGTCGACATGCCGCTCAACTCGGTCCCGCCCACCGTGGACGTCGTGGCCCTGGAGGCCAAGCTGCGCGCCGCCGAGGGGCGGTGCCACGTCGACACCGCGTTCTGGGGCGGCGCGGTCCCCGGCAACCTCAAGGACCTCCGGCCGCTGCACGACCGGGGGGTCCGCGGCTTCAAGTGCTTCCTGTCGCCGTCGGGGGTGCCGGAGTTCCCGCCGCTGGACGAGGCGGGGACGAGGCGGGCGCTGGAGGAGGTCGCCGGGTTCGGCGGGCTCCTGCTGGTGCACGCCGAGGACCCGGCGCTGCTGACCGAACCCGGCGGCCCGACGTACCGGGAGTTCCTGGACTCGCGGCCCGGCGCTGCCGAGCGCGGCGCGGTCGAGCGGGTGATCCGGCTGGCCGGGGAGACCGGCGCCCGGGTGCACATCCTGCACGTGTCCAGCGCCGACTGCCTGGAGGCGCTGGCCGCCGCCCGCGCCGACGGGCTGGCGATCACCGCCGAGACCTGCCCTCACTATCTGACGCTGACCGCCGAGCAGGTGCCCGAGGGCGACACCAGCTTTAAGTGCTGCCCGCCGATCCGCTCGGCGGCCAACCGCGACCGGCTCTGGGACGGCCTGGTGAGCGGCGTGCTGAGCTGCGTCGTGTCCGACCACTCGCCCTCGCCCGCCGACCTCAAGGTGCCCGACTTCGCCGCCGCCTGGGGCGGTGTCTCCTCCCTGCAACTGGGCCTGTCCGCCGTCTGGACCGAGGCGTCCCGGCGGGGGTACGGGCTGGACGACGTGGTCCGCTGGATGTCCACGAATCCCGCCGCAATAGCCGAAATTTCGGGGAAAGGCGGGATAAAACCTGGTAATGACGCCGACCTGGTCGCCTTCGACCCCAGAGCCGCCACCTCGGTCGACGCCCACCGCCTGCACCACCGCAACCCCGTCACCCCCTACCACGGCCGCACCCTCAAGGGCGCCGTCCTGACCACCTGGCTGCGCGGCCGGCCCGTGGACGACGAGCCGCACGGAACCCTGCTGCTGGGAGAGCGCTAGATGGCCGGCTTCACCGCACTGCCCGACCTGGCCCTGCGTACGCTCGGCGGCTCGGTCGTGGCCGCCAGCGACGAGTCGTTCGCCGAGAAGGAGAGCCTGATCCGCCCCGGCCGGCCCGGCTTCCAGGCGGCCACGTTCGGCAGCAAGGGGCAGCTGTACGACGGGTGGGAGACCCGCCGCCGCCGCGAGCCGGGCCACGACTGGGCGATCGTCCGGCTCGGTGTGCCCGGCGTGATCCGCGGCGTGCTGATCGACACGGCCTGGTTCACGGGCAACTACCCGCCGTACGCCTCGGTGGAGGGCACGACGGCCGGCGGCCACCCGTCACCCGCCGAGCTCCAGGCCGCCGAGTGGACGGAACTGGTGCCCAGGTCGGGCCTCAGGGGCGACGCCGAGCACGCCTTCGAGGTGACCGACGAGCGCCGCTACACGCACGTACGGCTCGCCATCCACCCCGACGGCGGGGTCGCCCGGCTGCGCGTGCACGGCGAGGCCCGCCCCGACCTGTCCGTCTACGACGGCCTCGGCCTCGACCTGGCCGCGCTCCAGAACGGCGCCCTGGTCACCGCCTGCTCCGACGACTTCTACTCCTCGCCGAACAACGCCATCGCCCCCGGCCTGGCCCGCCACCAGGCCGAAGGCTGGGAGACCGCGCGCCGGCGCGACGGCGGCAACGACTGGCTGGTCATCCGGCTGGCCGGGCGGGGCCGGGTCCGGCTGGCCGAGATCGACACCACCAACCTGCTGTTCAACGCCCCCGGCGCGGTGTCACTGACCGGCCTCGACGGCGACCGCGAGATCGGCCTGCTGCCGAGGACCCGGCTGCAACCCGACACCCCGCACCGCTTCCGGATCGAGCACACCGACCCGGTCACCCACGTGCGCGTCGACATCCACCCCGACGGCGGTTTGGCCCGGGTGCGGCTGCACGGCCACCTCGCCTGAACTCGCGCACCGGGCCGGGCTCACTGCCAGAGGTAGACCACCGAGCCCGGCGGCCGCTCGCTGTTGGGCATCGGCCGCTGGAACTGCACCACGCCGCCGTTGCCGAGCCTGCGCACCTTGACCTTGAAGCCGAGCTGCTCCAGCTCGGCCTTGGCGTCGCGGACGTTCTTGCCCATCACCTGGGGAACGAGCCGGAACTCCTGGTCGTCACGGCCCTCGTTGTCACCCCGGAACCAGTCCCAGAAGTCGGTCTGGCAGCGCGCCACCGTGATGGTGGCCGCCGAGCCCGGGTCGACCTCCGCGTTGACCTTGGGCGACTGCGCGATGACCGTGCACGGCTCGGCGTCGTCGTCGACCTCGTTGACCTGCACCTGGAACCCCTGCTGCTGCAGGTAGCCGGCGGCCTGGTCCTTGGGCATCCCGCCGACGTCGGGCATGACCAGGCCCGCGCTCACGTAGATGGCGACCTTGGAGTCCTCCTTGACCTTGTCGCCCACCTGCGGCGAGGTGCGGATCACCTTGTTGCGCTCGATTTGCTGGCTGGGCAGCCGCCTGACCGTGCCGACCTGCAGCCCGGCGCGGGCGATGGCGTCGCGGGCGTCGCTCTCGGACATGCCCTCGACCTTGGGCACCAGCACCCGCTTGGGACCGAGCGAGGGCACCAGCGTGATCGTCGCGCCCCCCTCGACCTCCTGCCCGGAGACCGGGGCGGTGCTCAGCACCAGGCCCTCGGCCATCTTCTCGTCGTGCTGGCCCGGCGCCTTGCGCACCTGGAAACCGCGCGCGATCAAGTTGCTCTCGGCCACCGAGACGTTCTTGCCCACCAGGTTGTCGGGCACGGCGACGAGCTTCGTCTGCGAGAAGTACCAGCCGGTCAGCCCGATCGCCACCACCATGACGGCGGCCAGCGCGACCAGGAACCAGTTGGGCCGGAACCCGGCCCGCCGGTGGCCGGTCGGCGGCGCCTGCGCGGGCACCTCGACGCGCGGCTGGATGAGCGTGTGGGCAGGCGCGACCTGCGGCATCGAGTGGGCCCGCGAGTGCGCCCCGGACTGCTGGGAGACGGGCGGGTGAGAGACGGGCGGGTTGGTCAGGCGGGGCAGCATCCGGTGCGCGTCGACGGCCGCCACGAGCATGGCGGTGGCGTCGGCCGGGCGGTCGGCCGGCTCGCGGGCCGTGGCGTGCGCCACCAGCGTGTCGATCAGCGGCGGCACGTCGGCCACCAGCGACGACGGCGCCGGGACCCGGTCGTGAACGTGCCGGTAGGCCACCGACATCGGCGTCTCGCCGTCGTAGGGCTGCTGCCCGGTCACCAGCTCGAACAGCATGATGCCCGCCGCGTAGACGTCGCTGCGCACGTCGGCGCCGCCGGTCATCACCTGCTCGGGCGACATGTAGCCGATCGTGCCGATCATCACGCCGGTGCGGGTCTGGTTGGTCGCCTCGATCGCCCTGGCCAGCCCGAAGTCGACGACCTTGATCCGGCCGTCGTCGGTCAGCAGGACGTTCTCGGGCTTGACGTCGCGGTGGACCATCCCGGCCTGGTGGGCCGCGCCCAGCGCCGCGAGCACCGGGATCATGATCTCCAGTGCCTCGCGGGCGGGCAGCCGCCCCCGGTCGCGCAGGGTGTCGCGGAGCGTCCGGCCCGGAACGTACTCCATCGACAGGTAGACCACGTCACCGTCGGTGCCCTGGTCGAAGACGTGCACCACGTTGGGGTGCGAGAGACTGGCCACCGATTTGGCCTCGCCGATGAACCGCCGCACGAACGCCGGGTCCTCGGCCAGCGAGCGGTGCATGACCTTGAGCGCGACAGTACGGTCCAGCCGGATGTCCAGCGCCAGGTAGACGGTGGCCATGCCGCCCCGCGCGATGCGGGACTCGATCCGATAGCGCCCGTCGAGCAGCCGCCCTACCAGGGGGTCAGCAGTCGTCGTGTCCACCCGGCTGAGTTTACGGGCGATTTGCCACCCGTAGGGCCTGACCACCCGAAACCGATGCCGAGACGTGGCCCTCCTTTACCCCTGTTTCACGGGCCCACCGGCGAGGACGCCTCCGCGTAGCGGCGGCGGGGGATGCGGCCCGCCAGCCGGGCGAGCCGGCCCGCCTCGACGGCGCCCTTCATGGCCGCCGCCATCAGGTCGGGCCGCTGCGCCCGGGTGACCGCGGTGGCGAGCAGCACGGCGTCGCAGCCGAGCTCCATCGCCAGCGCGGCGTCGCTCGCCGTGCCGATGCCGGCGTCGAGGATCACCGGCACCCCGGCCGCCTCGACGATGAGCTCGATGCTGTGCGGGTTGCGGATGCCCAGGCCCGAGCCGATGGGCGCGCCGAGCGGCATCACCGCCGCGCAGCCCGCCTGCTCCAGCCGCCGCGCCAGCGCGGGGTCGTCGCCGATGTACGGCAGCACCGTGAACCCGTCGGCCACCAGCCGCTCCGCCGCGTCGAACGTCTCGATCGGGTCGGGCAGCAGGGTCCGCTCGTCGGCGATCACCTCCAGCTTGACCCAGTCGGTGCCGAGCGCCTCCCTGGCCAGCCGGGCGGTCAGCACCGCGTCGCCCGCCGTGAAGCAGCCCGCCGTGTTGGGCAGCACCTTGATGTCGCGCCTGCGCAGCACGTCGAGCACCGAGCCGCGCGCGGCCGGATCGAGCCGCCGCATCGCGACCGTCGTCAGCCGCGTGCCGGAGGCGACGAGCGCCCGGTCGAGCACCTCGAGCGACGGGGCGCCGCCGGTGCCCATGATGAGCCGCGAGGAGAACTTCTCCCCGGCGATGATCAGGTCATCCACCTTGCACCGCCGTGAGCACCTCGACGCGGTCGCTGTCGCTCAGCGCGGTGGTCTCCCACGTGCCGCGCGTCACCACCTCGTCGTTGACGGCCACCGCCACGCCGGTCGTGGCGCTGGTCAGGATGCGTACGGCCTGCGCCACGGTCGTGCCGTGGGGCAGCTCGCGAGCGCTGCCGTTGATCGTCACCTTCATCGTTCCTCCGTGTGCGCGGTCGCGGCCCGGCCCGGGGTGGCCGGCCGGGGGGCCCATGCGGCGTCGGTGCTCTCGGTCTCTTCTGTGGTGCCGCCGTCGGTGCCGCCGCCGGTGCCGGGAGTGCCGGCGTCGTCGAATCGCGCGGGGGAGCACAGCGCGGCCAGCTCGGTCTCCTCGCCCAGCAGGATGGCCGCCGTCAGCGGCGCCAGCAGCACCCCGCCCCGGTGGTGACCGGTGGCCAGCACGAGCCCGGGGACGGCGCTCGGGCCGATGATCGGGACGTTGTCCGGGGTGCCCGGCCGCAGCCCGGCCACGATGTCGGCCACCTCCAGCTCGGTGACGCCCGGCACCAGCTCCCGGGCGTCGCGCAGCAGCTCGTAGAGCCCGCCGGCGGTCACCCGCGTGTCGAACCCGAGCTCCTCCTGGGTGGCGCCGACCACCAGCTCGCCGTCGCCGCGCGGCACCAGGTAGACGGGGGTCCCGTGCACCGTGCCCCGCACGCACCGGCCCAGCAGCGGCTCGGCGGAGCGCAGCCGCATGATCTGCCCCTTCACCGGACGTACCGGGACGGCGGCCAGCTCGGCGCTCCACGCTCCGGCCGCCAGGACGACCCGCTCGGCCCGGATCTCCGCGGGCACGCCCGGCGGCTCCAGCCGTACGCCCGCGACCGTGTCACCGTCGTCACCGTCGCGCAGGAGCTCGCTCACCCGGGCCCGCACCAGGGGGACGCCCCGCCGTTCCAGGGCGGCGAGCAGCGCCGCCGTGACGCGGCGCGGATCGACCCAGGCGTCGCCCGGCGCCAGCAGCCCGCCGCGCACCGACGGTGCCAGCATCGGCTCCAGGCGGCGGCACTCGCGCCCGGTCAGCCGCTCGACCGGCAGCCCCAGCTTCTCCATGTACGCGGCCAGCTCGTCCAGCGCGGCCAGGTCGTCGGCCCCGAACGCCACATCGAGGGTGCCGTCGGCGCGCAGGTCGAGCCCGATCCGGGCGGCCTCGGCCGGGTCGCCGGCCGGCTCGAACCCCGCGTCGGCCGCCAGCTCGGCGGCGAACGACGGCCAGCCGCGCAGCGAGGCCGCGCCCAGCCGGAGCAGCGGCTGCTCGGTGTAGGCGACCTCGCTGACCGGCGCCAGCATGCCCGCCGCCGCGTGCGAGGCGCCCGTGGCGGGGGCCGGATCGACCACGGTCACGTCCTGGCCGGCCCGGCTCAGCCGCCAGGCCACCGAAAGCCCGACGACGCCGCCACCCACGATCAGATCCATTCGCGCTCCCTTCGCCGGCATGATCCGGATCAGGTGTCTTGCGGTCGAAGGCCCGGTGCAGCCTTCCTCTCAGCCCGGTCACGGCCGGACTCCCGCGCGTCATGCGCCTTCCACCCTAAGGCCTCGGCGCGACGGGCCGGCACCGCCCCCGTTATGGTCTTGACCGTGAAGCGTGTCGTGGTGGTGGGAGCGGGCCTGGCAGGGCTGCGCAGCGTCGAGGCACTGCGCGCCCGTGGTTTCGGCGGCGGGATCACGCTGGTCGGGCAGGAGCGGCACCGTCCGTACGACCGGCCGCCGCTGTCCAAGGCGGTGCTGCTCGGCGACGTCGACTCCAGCTTCGTGGACTCCGACCTCGCCGAGCTGGAGGTCGACTTCCGGCCCGGCGTGACGGCCACGTCCCTGCGGCCGGGCGTCGTGGTCACCAGCGAGGGCGAGCTCGGCTACGACGGCCTGGTCATCGCCACCGGCGCCGACCCCGTCCGGCTGCCCGGAGACGGGCCCCAGCACGTGCTGCGCACCCTCGACGACGCGCTGGAGCTGCGCGCCCTGCTGACGCCCGACGCCCGCGTGGTCGTCATCGGGGCCGGCTGGATCGGCGCCGAGGTGGCCGGCGCCGCGCGGCGGGCCGGTTGCGCGGTCACCGTGATCGAGGCGGGCGCCGCCCCGCTCGCGCAGGCCGTCGGCGCCGAGATCGGCGCCCGCACCCAGGGCTGGTACGACGGCGTCGATCTGCGGCTCGGCACCCTGGTGGGCTCGGTCGACGAGGGCGGCGTACGGCTGGCCGGCGGCGAGTTCGTCCCGGCGGACGTGGTGGTCACCGGCGTCGGCGTCCGCCCGGCGGTCGAGTGGCTCGCCGACGCCGACCTCGACCTGCACAACGGCGTCGTCACCGACGAGCACCTGCGCACCTCGATGCCCGGCGTGGTGGCGGTGGGCGACTGCGCGGCCTGGTGGTCGCGCCGCTTCGGCGCCAGGCTCCGGGTCGAGCACTGGGACACCGCGCTGAGCGCCCCCGACGTCGCCGCGGCGACCCTGCTGGGGCAGGAGGCGGTGTACGACCCGGTGCCCTACTTCTGGTCGGAGCAGTTCGGCCACATGCTGCAGTACGCCGGTCACCACCAGGCCGGGTCCCGCCTGCTCTACCGGGGCGACCCTGGAGGAAAGTGGTCGGCCTGCTGGCTCACCGCCGACGACGCGCTGGCCGCCGTGCTGGCCGTCGACCGGCCCCGCGATCTCGTCCAAGGGCGCCGGATCATCGGCGACGGCCAGCGACTTGATACGGAACGCCTGGTAGATCCCGATGTCTCTCTACGGGATTGTGTTGTTTGAGCAAGCACGGCATGTGGTAGTTGTGGTTTCGTGACGCTTTCTGTTGCACAGATCGACCGGGAGACCGACCAGCTCGTCGACGAGTGGCTCACTCTTCCTCAAGTGGCCGAGCGCCTCGACCTTTCGATCGGCCGTGCCAAGCAACTTCTCAAGGACCACAAAGTGCTCGGCGTACGCCGGGGAGGAGGCGGGCCACAGGTGCCCGCGGTGTTCCTCGACGGAAAGGACGTGATGAAGGGCCTGCCGGGCACGCTGACCGTGCTCCGCGACGCCGGCTACGACGACGTCGAGGCGCTGCGCTGGCTCTTCACCCCCGACGACTCCCTGCCCGGCTCGCCCGTCCAGGCGCTCAAGGCGGGTCGTCATACCGAGGTCAAGCGGCGTGCCCAGGCTCTCGGTTTCTGACGCGCGGCTCTACCTCTGCACCGACGGCCGGCGTGACCGCGGTGACCTGGCCGAGTTCCTCGACGCGGTGCTCGCGGGCGGTGTCGACATCGTCCAGTTGCGCGAGAAGGGCTTGGAGGCGCGCGAGGAGCTCGCGCTGCTCGAGGTCTTCCGCGACGCCTGCGACCGGCACGGCAGGCTGCTGGCGGTCAATGACCGGGCCGACGTGGCCTACGCCGCCCGTGCCGACGTGCTCCACCTGGGGCAGGACGACCTGCCGGTGAGGGTCGCGCGAGAGATACTCGGCGACGACGTCCTCATCGGAAGGTCCACCCACTCCACCGCCGAGGCGTCCGCCGCCGCGGCGCAGGACGGCGTCGACTACTTCTGCTGCGGCCCGATCTGGCCCACGCCGACCAAGCCCGGCCGCCACGCGCCGGGGCCGCCCCTGCTCAGGCACGCGGCCTCACTCGGCACGGACCGGCCGTGGTTCGGCATCGGCGGCATCGACCTGGGCAACCTCGACGAGGTCAGGTCGTACGGGGTCACCCGCGTCGTGGTGGTGCGGGCCATCACCGAGGCCGACGATCCGGGCGCCGCGGCGGCTGAGTTCGCCAAGCGCCTGGCGGCCTGACCGCCCGCGGCGGCCACCCGGCGAAGGCCGCGCGACACCGGCCGTGCGCTGCCGCTGCCGCCGCGGACGCCGCTCAGCCGCTCAGGTGCTCAGGTGCGGCGAGAGGTGGCGGCGACGGCCAGCTCGGCGAGGGCCGCGCGCGCCTCGGCCGTGATCGGCGCCTTCTCCAGGGAGGCGAGCGCCTCGGCGAGGTAGTCGCCGATCAGGTCCTCGCACTCCCGCAGCGCGCCGGTGTCCTCGATGACGCCCCGCAGCGTCGCCACGCCCCGCGCGTCGAGGTCGGGGTCGCCGAGCAGGCGGCGCACGGTCTCGGCCTGCCCGGGGGAGGCGGCCGCCAGGGTGCGGGCCACCAGCATCGTCCGCTTGCCCTCGCGCAGGTCGTCGCCGGCCGGCTTGCCGGTGCGCGCCGGGTCGCCGAACACTCCGAGGATGTCGTCGCGCAGCTGGAACGCGATGCCCACCCGGGTGCCGTACGTCGTGCACAGCTCGTCCATCCAGGGCGCGGCCCCGCCGGCGGCGAGCACCAGGCCGAGCCGGAGCGGCTGCTCGACGGAGTACTTGCCGCTCTTGTAGAGGGCGACCCGCAGGGCCGACTCGAACGTGTTCTCGCCGCCCGCCTGCTCCAGCAGGTCGAGGTACTGGCCGCACATCAGCTCGGTGCGCATGTGGTCGTGCACCGGCTGGGCCGCCGCGAGCGACTCGGGCGGCAGGCCGCTGGTGCGCCACATCTCGCCCGACCAGATCAGCAGCAGGTTGCCCAGCAGGATCGCCGCGCCCTCGCCGAACTGCTCGGCCGAGCCGTGCCAGCCCGACTTCGCGTGCATCGACTGGAAGCGGCGATGGGCGGACGGCATGCCCCTGCGCAGGTCGCTCTTGTCCATCACGTCGTCGTGCACCAGCGCGCTGGCCTGCAGCAACTCCAGTGACGCCGCCGCCGTGAAGATCTCGGGCAGCTCGCCGCCGCCCGCGCCGCGCCAGCCCCAGTAGCAGAACGCGGGGCGCAGCCGCTTGCCGCCCGACAGCAGCTCCTCGGCGGCCAGTCGCAGGGGCTCGAACTCGGGGGCGCCGGTGGCGGGAAGCCGCCGTCCGACGAACTCGCGCAGGGAACGGTCAACCTGCTCACGCAGGACGTCCATGCTCGCGACCTCGGTGCTCATGCCCTTGAGACTAGTGGCCGGGCGACCGGGCACGGATCTCCAGGCACCGCTGTGACCGCCCGTTCCAGGGTTGTCACGGTAACCTGGGGCCATGGCACTTGGCCGACCCTCCGTCCTGCCCGACCGGGTTCCCACCGTCCGCGAGCTGCTCGCCGCCGGCGGGCGGTCCTTCTCCTTCGAGTTCATGCCACCGAAGACCGACGATGGCGAGCGCCAGCTGTGGCGGGCCATCCGGGAGCTCGAGTCGCTCCGGCCGACCTTCGTCTCGGTGACCTACGGAGCCGGCGGCTCCAACCGTGACCGCACGGTCGAGATCGTGGAGCGGCTCGCCCACGACACCACGCTGACCCCTGTGGCCCATTTCACCGCGGTCAACCACTCGATCAAGGAGCTGCGCCACCTGGTGGGCCGGTTCGCCGACGCCGGGGTGCGCAACATCCTGGCCGTGCGGGGCGATCCGCCCGGCGATCCCACGGGCGAGTGGGTCCGCCACCCCGAGGGCGTGCGCTACGCCGAGGACCTGGTGCGGTTGATCCGCCAGTCCGGTGACTTCTGCGTCGGCGTGGCCGCGTTCCCGTTCAAGCACCCGCGCTCGCCGTCGATCGAGTCCGACACCGAATATTTCGTGCGCAAGTGCGAGGCCGGGGCCGACTACGCGATCACCCAGATGTTCTTCCAGGCGGACGACTACCTGCGGCTGCGCGACCGGGTGGCGGCCCAGGGGTGTGACACGCCGATCATCCCGTGCATCATGCCCGTGACGCAGATGAGCACGATCGCGCGCTCGGAGCAGCTGTCGGGGGCGCCGTTCCCGCCCGACGTGGCCGCCCGCTTCGAGGCCGTGGCCGACGACCCGGCCGCCGTGCGCCGGCTCGGCATCGACCACGGGGTCGAGCTGTGCCAGCGGCTGCTCGACGAGGGGGCGCCGGGCATCCACTTCATCACGTTCAACCGGTCGAGCGCGTCCCGCGAGGTCTTCCGGCGGCTCTCGCCCGCCGCGGCGATGTCGGCCTGACGTCGGTCTGACGTCGTCCGGCGACACGAAGCGCCCGCTCCCGTGAAGGGGGCGGGCGCGCTGTGTAAGCGGGTGCGGGTTTCGGTGGGGGGCCGCCACCCGCCCGCAGGGGGACCGGGCGGGTGGCGGTAGGGGACGGGTAGACGCGGGGTAAAGCGTCCATTACCTTGCGTAGCCAATGGTGCCCCCGGTCATGGCCGCCAAACTCACGGGTCAAGGTTTTACCAGCGGCGATGTCAGCGGAGAGGGAGAGGGGCGCCCGCGATCGCGTACTCTTCGTGACCGCCCGGGAAGACGAAACCGGTCAGCAGGTCGACGAAGCCCATGTTCCGGTAGAGGTGGCGGGCCACGGTGGGCCGGTCGTGGGTGGAGAGCACGGCCGAGCGCTCCCTGCGTCCGGCGCACAGGGTCGTGACCATCGCGCGGCCGATGCCCTTGCCCTGGTAGTCGGGGTGGACGTGGATCTCGGCCAGCTCGAACGCGCTGCCCAGCCAGGCCTCGGCCGCCTCGGGGCCCGACTTCTCCTCCACCGCCCGGTACACCACGTCGTGCCACCACTGGCCGGGGGCGCCGCGGAACCCGTAGGCGAAGCCGACGATGATCGCGGGCGGGGCGCTCCGTCCGCTGCCCCGGGCGCCGCGGGCTCCCGGGCCGCTCGCGGAGAATTCGTGCTCCGGCTCTCGCAATTCTGCGAAATAGCACTGAAAATACGGATATGTCCCGTGGTTTCGCATAATGCTGGCGCGGCCGGAGATCTGGTCCGCGGGCGGGCGCATGGCGGCGGTGTAGATGTCGATCACCGTGTCCAGCCGTTCGCCGAACTCGTCAGGCCCCGCGCCGCGAAACTCGATCACGCGTCGCACCCTACTCGACGTCGACGGGGGCTCCGCCGGTGATGCGCAGCAGCTCGTCGTAGCTGGTGGGGAAGACCGTGAGCGGATGTCCGCCGGCCGCCCACACCACCTCGTGCTTGGCCAGCCAGTTGTCCACCAGGGTCCGCACGGGCGCCGGATGGCCGACGGGGGCCACGCCGCCGATCGGCTGGCCCGTCGCCTCGCGGACGAACTCGGGGGTCGCCCGCCGTACACGCTGGACTCCGGCGGCGCGGGCGACGAGCTCGACATCGACGCGGTGCGCGCCGCTCGTCAGCACGAGCAGCGGCGCGCCGTCGGCCTCGAAGATGAGGCTGTTGGCGATCGCCCCGACGTCGCAACCGAGCTGGGCCGCGGCGGTGGCGGCGGTGGGCGCCTTCTCGGGCAGCACCACGATCTCGCCCGTGGCTGCGCGCTCTCGCAGAGCCGACCGGACCAGAAGACTGTTGGCGGGCAACTTCTCAGACATGCGGACACTCTAAAGCGAGTGATGGCGGCATTACCGCGCCATGGTGGTGGTGTAGTGTCCTTTGCTTTGATTGATACCGAATGAGGGGTGGTTTTGGTGCTGGCACGACGCCTGCCCGGCATGGCTGCCGTCGTTACGGCGAGCGCCCTCGTCCTGGCAGGGCTCGGCGCGTCCAGCGCGCACGCCCGGCCGCTCGCCGCCCCCGTCACGGCTCCCGCCGCTCTCCCGGCGCCCGTCGCGGCCGTGGCGGCGCCGGTCACGGCACCGCGCAAGACGCTGAAGCTCGGTGCCAAGGGCGAGGAGGTCGTCTGGCTGCAGAAGCGCCTCACCGGGCTCGGCTACCGTCCGGGCAGGGCCGACGGACGCTACGGCGGCGCCACGCTGGCGGCCGTCTGGGCGTTCCAGAAGGTCAACGGCATCACGCCGAGCAGCACCGTGGCCCGGCGCACCTGGGCCGCGCTGGAGCGCCCGAGGGCGCCCAGGGTGCTGGTCGCGAGCGGCCGGCCGACCCGCGCCGAGGTCGACCTGACCAAGCAGATCATGGTCCTGTACGTCGGCGGCGCGCCCCGGCTGATCACCCACATCTCCTCGGGGAGCGGTGTCCCCTACTGCGAGACCGCCGTCTGGCAGGGCAGGAGCCAGCGCTTCTGCGGCTCGGCCCGCACGCCCACGGGCGACTACCGGACCACGTGGCGCGCCTCGGGATGGCACAAGTCCTATCTGGGCCAGCTCTACAACCCGATCTTCTTCAACGGCGGCATCGCGTTCCACGGGGCGCTGTCGGTGCCGCTCCACCCGGCTTCGCACGGGTGTGTCCGGATGCCGATGAACGTGGCCGAGGTGCTGCCCGGGATGCTCGGCAAGGGCGTGCCGGTGCACGTGCGGGGCGCCTTCCGCAGGGCCTAGCGGCCGGTCGGCCGGTCGAGGGAGGCGAGGCCGCGGACGGTGATCTCGGCGGCCTCCAGAGCGGCCTCGGCGGCCCGCTCCGTGGAGCCGTCGTGGTTGAGACTGACCACGGCGGCCAGTTTGGTGGCGCCCACCACCGCGCCCACCGCGGCGGCGGCCTCCATCAGGCCGAGCTGCCCGGGGTAGGCCTCGTGCAGCGCCCGGGTGAGCCGTAGCTGGCTGTCGAACAGCAGGTGCAGGGCACGGGCCTGGAGAGCCGGGACGGTCATGATGAGCCGCATCCGCAGCCGCACGTCCTCCGGCCGGAAGTCCTGGTCGTCGACCGTCCAGGTGACACTGGCGCGCACCATCCGCAGGAGCAGCTCCGACGGCGTCTCGTCCGGTCGTCTGGTCGCGACCAGGGCGAGCCTCTCGGCGAGGCTGCCGTCCGTGTCGTGGAAGAGCACGTCCTCCTTGCTGGCGAAGTAGCTGAAGAACGTGCGGGTCGACACGTCGGCCTCCGTCGCTATCTCCGCCAGGGTGGTCTCCTCGTACCCCTTCTCGCCGAACAGCCGGAGCGCGGCCTCGATCAGCGCGCGGCGCGTGCGCTGCTTCTTGCGCTCCCGAATTCCCACCATGTCGTGAACTGTACTGCACAGAATAATGATTTACATCCGTTGAAACTTTGCATTGGATGTTGTTTTGTGGATGGTGACCCGAAGGGAGCCACCACATGACCGACGTGACGCTGACCACCGCCCGCCAACGCCCGTTCGATCCGCCCGACGAGCTGGCCGAGCTGCGAAAACGGGGCCCGATCCACCGCATGACCTACGCCGACGGTCATCGGGGCTGGCTGGTCACCGGCTACGCGGCGGCCCGGGCGGTGCTCGCCGACCCGCGCTTCAGCAACCGGCCCGAGCACATGCACACGCCGATCCCGGCCCGGCTGGAGCTCAGCAACGAGTTGCGCGAGCACGAGTTCCGGCTGCCGCCGGGGTTCTTCCTGCGCATGGACGCGCCCGAGCACACGCGCTACCGCAGGCTGCTGACGGGGCAGTTCACCGTACGCAGGATGAAGCAGCTGGAGTCCAGGATCGAGGAGATCACCGAGGCGTGCCTGGACCGGATGGAGGCGGCGGGCCGGCCGGTCGACCTGGTCGAGCACTTCGCGCTGCCCATCCCGTCGCTGGTGATCTGCGAGCTGCTCGGGGTGCCGTACGACGAGCGCGGGCGGTTCCAGGACGACTCCAAGGTGCTCTTCGCGCTCGACAGCAGGGCCGAGGACGTCGTCGGCGCGATGACCCGGATCTCCGCCTACCTCTACGGCCTGGTCCAGCGCAAGCGCGCCGAGCCGGCCGACGATCTGCTCAGCGGGCTGGTCGCGGGCGGCGAGCTGAACGACGAGGAGCTGACCGGCGTCGCCTTCCTGCTGCTGGTGGCCGGCCACGAGACGACCGCCAACATGCTGGGCCTCGGCACCTACGCGCTGCTCGCCAACCCCGGCCAGCTCGCCGTCCTGCGCGACGATTCCGGCCTGGTCGACAACGCCGTCGAGGAGCTGCTGCGCTACCTCACGATCATCCACATCGGCCCGGTCAGGACCGCGCTGGAGGACGTCGAGATCGAGGGCACCCTGATCGGGCGGGGCGAGGCGGTCACGCTCAGCCTGCCCGTCGTCAACCGCGACCCGGAGCGCTTCCCCGAGCCCGACCGGCTCGACGTCACCCGGCCGGCCGGCGGGCACCTGACGTTCGGCCACGGCATCCACCAGTGTCTCGGCCAGCAGCTGGCCCGGACCGAGATGCGCGTCGGCTACCCGGCGCTGCTGCGCCGCTTTCCCGATCTACGCTTGGCCGTATCACCGGAGGAGGTGCCGATGCGCTCCGACATGAGCATCTACGGCGTGCACCGCCTCCCTGTCACCTGGTAGGTCACCATGAAGATCAAGGCAGACACGACGGTGTGCATTGGCGCGGGCATGTGCGTGCTCACCGCCCCGGAGGTGTTCGACCAGAGCGAGGACGACGGCACGGTCGTGCTGCTCCAGCCGTCGCCTCCGGCCGACCAGGAGGCCGCCGCCCGCCGCGCGGTCGGTCTCTGCCCCTCGGGGGCCCTCTCCGTCGTCCCGTAGGCGCGGGGACGCGCCGTTTCGGTGTACACGCACGTGGGAACAGGTTCATCGAACCTGTGTTCGTGGAACAGGTTGACACAGAGCGTGATCGAAATTATGTTCGACCTAGTGACGTGAGGCTCGCGGCTCACGTCGAGGTCCTGGGCGCGGGTCCCGCTTCCCCCAAGCGGGACCCGCGACCAGGCTCCAAGGGCGAAGGGCGGGTCCTCGTCGTCGGCGGAGACGAGTGGGCGCGTCCTGGCCGGACGGGGAGAGGGGAAGCTCCTCGTCCGGCCGGCCCGGCGGAAATGTCGGTGGCGTCTGCGATCGTGGGCTTCACCGGCGGCAACGCCGGGCGCCGTCACGACCCCAAGGAGGCGTGCACATGGCACCACGGTCTAGAGACCCGCAGGGTCCCCGGCTGTCGCCCGCGGTCCGGGCGCACCTGACGGATTCACGTTCCTGCCTGGCGGAGGCGGCGGCCGCGCGCACCCCGGCATCCCGATATGTGGCGGCGCATCTGGCGGCCCTGCGCGCCGCGGCGGCGATCCTGGCCGCCCGGCCCCGGCCCATGGAGGGCCGCAGACGCCGGCTGCGCAGCGCCTGGGAGCTCCTGCCCGAGGCGGAGCCACAGCTGGCCGAGTGGGCCGCCTACTTCTCGGTGACCGCCGCCAAGCGCGCGGCCGCCGAGGCGGGCATGGTGCGTGGCGTCTCGGGCGCCGACGCCGACGAGTTGCTGGCCGAGGCGGAGACCTTCGTCTGCACAGTGGAGGGCATTCTGGGCGTTCCCGCCCAGCCCCAACTTCCCGTCGACGTTCCCCTGGCCGGCTGATCCCGACCAGCGATAGCCCCGGATCGCCGGCCGGAGCGGGCGGTGGGCCCGGCTGAGGCGGCGTGACGCCAGGGGAGAGGCGGCCAGGACGGCGCGAGGGGCGCGCCGTCGTCGTGGCGCGCCCCTCGTCCGAAGCTGTGTCAGAAGGACTCGACGGCCCTGCGGGCCTCGGCGTCGAGCACTCCCCAGCTGATGAGCTCCTCAGTCAGCTCGCTGGGCGACTTGTCATAGATCACGGCCAGCGAACGCAGGTCCTCCTGGCGGATCGACAGCACCTTGCCGTTGTAGTCGCCACGCTGACTCTGGATGGTGGCGGCATAGCGGGCGAGGGCGCCCGCCTTCTCCTTCGGCAGTGTGGCCAGTCGCTCCAGGTCGATCACAAGCTTGGGCGTCGGGCCGAGCGGGCTGGGGGCGGCGCCGCCGGGCAGCAGCTCGGAGACGGGCACCCCGTAGAAATCGGCAAGCTCGGCAAGTTTCTGCACCGTGACCGCGCGGTCGCCACGCTCGTACGAGCCCACGACAACGGCTTTCCACCTGCCACGCGACTTTTCCTCGACTCCGTGCAGGGACAGGCCCTGCTGGGTGCGGATGGCGCGGAGTCGTGCACCCAGCGACTTTGCGTACTCAGACGGCATCGTGTGGCCCCCCGGCTCTCGTATGTAGCGCTCTCAGTAGATTGTGCTCCTCCGCGGCGTTTGCCGGAGCCACCGGGGGGTCTGGTGCCAGGCTCGGCACCATCGGTAGCCATGGCTCTGGGTTTTCGCCCAGAACGCCGCGCAGTATGGTTACGCACAGTGACGGTAAAGGGGTGGACGCCGAAGGTCAAGCTGATTGGAAAAAAGATGTCGAATCCGATCCGGTGGGATTCGCCTCAAACGCCCCTCTTATCCCGTGGGGGTAACAGTACTTCGTCCCTGTTTCCCGAGCGAACCAGTTGGTTCAAGTGGTTCAAGCCTGGCGGGTGAGCATCATCACCGGGCAGGTCGCGGCCCGGACGATCTTCAGCGAGGTGTCACCGAGGAAGACCCGCCGCAGCGGCCCGCTGCCGCTCGACGCGCAGATGAGCAGCTCCCCGGATGGCCACGACGTCTCCGCGAGGGCCTGGGCCACGGTCCGCCCCTCCAGCACCTCGACCTCCACCCCGACGCGCCGCCGGTGCCCCCGGGCCGCCGCCTCGAGGTCGGCCACCGCCTGGTCGCGCAGCCGCGCCAGCATCTCCTCCTCGATCCTGACTCGCCGGCCGCTCCGGACCACCAGCGTCACCAGCCGGAGCGGCACGCTCAGTGAGAGGGCCACCTTGGCGGCCGCCGTGACCGCCGCGTCGGCGCCCGCGCCGCGCCGGTAGGCGACGGTGAGCCGGTCGAAGGCGGCGGGCGGATCCTCGGCGTAGCCGCGCGGCGCCAGCAGCACCGGCACGGACGAGGAGTGCAGCAACTGGTCGGCGGTGCTGCCGAGCGAGATCCGGCCGCGGGCGCCCTGCGGCGCCGAGCCGATCACGACCACGTCGGCTCCGCGCCCGCGCGCCAGCTCCACCAGCCCGCGTCCGCTGCCCTTGTCGGTCCGCACGACGTAGTCCACGCCGTCACCGGCCAGTTTGCGGGCCTGCGTGAGCGCGGCGGCGGCCTGCTCCTCGAGGTAGGCGCGCCACACGGTCTCCTCGGCCTTGCCCGGCCCGGGGGCCGACCAGGCCGGCGGCTGCACGTACGCCACCGCCAGGCGCGCCCCGGTCTGGCGGGCCAGCAGCATGGCCAGGGTGAGCCCGTCACGTCCCCGCGGCTCGGGGATGAACCCGCTCAGCACGTACTCGAAGATCATCAGCGGACCTCGGTGTTCAGCCGCGAGTAGCGGAAGCCGTACAAGAAGTAGCAGGCGAGGCCGAGCAGCATCCAGAGGCCGAACGCGAGCCAGGTGACGCCGGCGAGTCCGGCCATCACGAGGACGCAGAAGATCGCGCCGAGCACCGGCGTGAGGGGGAACAGCGGCGTGCGGAAGCTGCGCGGCAACTCCGGGCTGCGGTAGCGGAGCACGAGCACGCCGATGTTCACGATCGCGAACGCGAACAGCGTGCCGATGCTGGTGGCCTCGGCGAGCTGGCCGAGCGGCACCAGCCCGGCCAGCACGGAGATGAACACCGCGACGATGAGCGTGTTGGCGACCGGCACCTGGCGGCGCGGGTTCACCTTCTGGAACACGCGGGGGATCAGGCCGTCGCGGGACATGGCGAACAGGATCCGGGTCTGGCCGTAGATGACGGTCAGCACCACGCTGGCGATCGCGATGACGGCGCCGAACGAGACGATGAGGCCCGCCCACGTCGAGCCCGTGGCGGCGTCCACGATCTGCGAGAGGCTGCCCTCGGTGCTCTCCGGATCGAACGAGGTCCACGGCATGGCGCCGACGGCGGCCACGGTCACGCCCACGTAGACGACCGTCACGATGACCAGCGACAGGAGGATCGCCAGCGGCAGGTCGCGCCGGGGGTTCTTGGCCTCCTCGCCCGCCGTGGAGGCGGCGTCGAAGCCGATGTAGGAGAAGAACACCTGGGACGCGGCAGCCGTGATGCCGGCGATGCCGAGAGGCGCGAAGGGCGTGAAGTTCGCGGCCTGGAAGGCGGTGAAGGCCACCACGCAGAAGAACGCCAGCACGCCGATCTTGATCAGCACGAAGACGGCGTTGGCCGTGGCGCTCTCGGAGGCGCCGCCCAGCAGCAGCCAGGTCGCCAGCGCCACGATGAGGATGGCCGTGAGATTGATCACACCGCCGTCCTGGCCCGGGGACCCGATGATCGCGGCGGGCAGCGTCCAGCCGAACAGGCTCCGCAGGAACGAGTTGAGGTACTGGCCCCAGCCGACGGCCACCGCCGCGACCGACACGGCGTACTCCAGCATCAGGCACCACCCGCAGACCCAGGCGACCAGCTCGCCCAGCGTCGCGTACGCGTAGGAGTAGGACGAGCCGGACACCGGGATCGTGCCGGCCAGCTCCGCGTACGACAGTGCGGAGAACAGCGCCGTGACGGCGGCGAGCAGGAACGACACCACCACCGCCGGACCGGCCTTCGGCACGGCCTGGCCCAGGATGACGAAGATGCCGGTGCCGAGCGTGGCGCCCACGCTGAACAGGGTCAGCTGCCACAGTGACATCGTGCGGCGCAGCTCACCGCCCTCGCCATGGCCGCCCTCCGCCACGATCTGGGCGGTGGGCTTGGTGCGGAAGAGCCGCTGGGCCAGTGTCACGGTGAACCCCTTCCACGCCTAGAGCGTGCTGGTCAGCGGCCACCTGGCGTTGGGCGTGACGATCGTGCCCGCCGTGCCCTCCAGGATCTGCTCCGCCTGGTCGAGCCGGCCGATCGCGGCCATGTCGCCGGTGGTCTCCACGAACCGGCAGACCGCCTCCACCTTCGGCCCCATCGAGCCGGCCGGGAACTCCAGGTCGCGCAGCTCGTGCGGCGTGGTGTGGCCGATCTCGCTCTGCCGGGGCGTGCCGAAGTCACGCATCACCCGCGGCACGTCGGTCAGGATCAGGAACGCGTCGCAGTCGAGCGCCTCGGCCAGCATCGAGGCGGTCAGGTCCTTGTCGATGACCGCCTCGACGCCCGACAGGCGGCCGTGCTCGTCGCGGATCACGGGGACGCCCCCGCCGCCCGCGCAGATCACCACGACCTGCTCGCGCAGCATCCGGCGGATCAGCCGGGTCTCCACCACGCGTTGCGGCGCGGGGGAGGGGACGACGCGCCGCCAGTACGGGCCGTCGGGCCTGACGGTCCAGCCGTGCTCGGTGGCCAGCTTCTCGGCCTCCACCTGGCCGTAGACCTGGCCGACGAACTTGGTGGGATGCTCGAAGGCCGGATCGACCGCCGAGACGAGGGTCTGGGTGACCATGGCCAGGATCTGCCGGCCGGGCAGGGCGTTCTGCAGGGCCTGCAGCATCCAGTAGCCGATCATGCCCTGGGTCGCGGCGCCGAGCGAGTCGAGGGGGTAGGGGGCGCTCAGGCCGAGGTCGGCGGCGCTCTGCAGCGCCAGCATGCCGACCTGCGGGCCGTTGCCGTGGGTGATGATCAGCTCGTGCTTCTCCGCCAGCCTGGCGAGCGCCTTGGCCGAGAGCGCGACGCGGGCGATCTGGGTGTCGGCGTCCGGCTTCTGCCCGCGCTCCAGCACCGCGTTTCCGCCGAGCGCGACGATGACCCGCATGCGGTCTCCTAGGGTTCGCGAGGTGTGAGGTGGCCGGGCGGCACGCGCCCGGAGGTCATCAGATGCCGTCCCGTTCGAGCGGGCAGCTCATGCAGCGTGGCCCGCCACGGCCCCGGCCGAGCTCGCTGCCCCGGATCGTGATGACCTCGATGCCGTGGTCGCGCAGGTAGTTGTTGGTCGTCGTGTTGCGCTCGTAGGCGACGACCACGCCCGGCTCCACGGCCAGCACGTTGCAGCCGTCGTCCCACTGCTCGCGCTCGGCGGCGCGTACGTCCTGGGTGGGGGTGAGCACGGTGATCTCGTCCAGGCCGAGCGCGTGGGCGATGGCCCGGTGCATGTCCTCGGGGCGGTGGTCGGTGACCTTCAGCTCCTTTTCGGTGTCGCCCGGCTCGATCGTGTAGGAGGGCAGCATGCCGAGCCCCGCGTACTTGGTGAACACGCCGACGTCGACCATGGTCATCACGGTGTCGAGGTGCATGAACGCGCGGGCCTGCGGCATGTGCAGCGCGACGATCCTGCTGGCCGAGCCGGCCTGGAACAGGCGCTGGGCGAGCATCTCGACCGTCTGCGGCTGGGTGCGCTCGCTGATCCCGACGAGCACCGCGCCGCGGCCGATGACCAGCACGTCGCCGCCCTCCAGCGTGGCCGGCGCGATCGCCTGACCCGGCAGCCAGATCCGGTAGCCGCCGGTCGCGGGCCGGCTGAAGCCGTCGGCGAAGGTGGGGTGGAACTCGTAGACGGCCTCCATGTTGACCGTCTCGCGCATCCGGGCCTTCTTCCTCATGGCGTTGATCGAGACGCCGTCGTAGACCCAGCAGGAGGTGTCGCGGGTGAACAGGTGGTTGGGCAGCGGCGGCAGCACGAAGTCGTCGTCGGCGAGCGTGTGGTAGGCGACCGACTTGGGCTCGCAGCCGGCGGCGAGCAGCTCGCGCTTGGTGATGCCGCCGGTCAGGTACATCTGCAGGGTGGCGGAGTCCATCGCGTCGAGCGTGTTGCGGATGCCGTCGACGGCCAGCGGGCCCATGAAGCGCTCGTCGATGCTCGCGTCGAGGATGTGCTTGCGGGCCTCGGGGATCTCGACGGTCTCGCGCAGCAGGTCGGCCAGCAGGTGGACCTCGACGCCGCGGTCGCGCAGCACCTGCTGGAACTCCTCGTGCTCCTCCATCGCCCGCTGCACCCACAGCACGTCGTCGAACAGGAACGCCTGGGCATTGGTCGGGGTGAGCCGCTTGAGTGCCAGATCGGGCTGGTGCAGGAGTACCCGGCGAAGCGTGCCCACTTCGGAGTCGACGTGGAATGTCATCACTCGTATATCCCCCCAGAACCGGCAAATGCACGCCACTGCCGGGGATGGGGGACGCCGGCCGTCGATCCGTTCGAGCCGCACGTTTCGTGGGGCTGCCGGAGACGTGCCCTGGTGAGGCGGGGCTGACACGAGGTGTTTTTACCTTTTAACCTGCTTTTGCCAATCGAGGAACGCGGACGCCTTCCGCCGCCGGGCGGGGCGGCGCCGGTCCTGTTGTGGCTGGTAGCCCCTGGTACTGTGTGTCCCGACCAGACCCTTTAAGACCCGTCCTGTGAGGCGGGAAAGGTGGTGAGTTTACCCATGTCCGAATCCAGGGCCGTGCTCGAAGGCCCGGACATCCATCGGGCGCTGACCCGCATCGCGCACGAGATCCTCGAACGCACGAAGGGCGCGGACGAAGTCGTCCTCCTCGGCATCCCCACCCGCGGCGCCACCCTGGCCCGCCGGCTCGGTGACCGCATCGAGCGGTTCGAAGGCGTCAAGATCCCCGTCGGCTCCATCGACATCACGATGTACCGCGACGACCTCCGGCTCCGCCCCGCCCGCCCGCTCGGCCGCACCGAGCTGCCGCCCGACGGCATCGACGGCAAGACCGTCGTCCTGGTCGACGACGTCCTCTACTCCGGCCGCACCGTCCGGGCCGCGCTCGACGCGCTCAACGACCTCGGCCGCCCGACCGCCGTGCAACTCGCCACCCTGGTCGACCGGGGTCACCGCGAGCTGCCCATCCGCGCCGACTACGTCGGCAAGAACCTCCCGACCGCCAAGAGCGAGAAGGTCAAGGTCTACCTCCAGGAGATCGACGGCCGCGACGCCGTCCTGCTCATGAAGGAGGGCGGCCGGTGAACCGTCACCTCATCTCCGCCGGAGACCTCTCCAGGGACGACGCCCTGCTCATCCTCGACACCGCCGAGGAGCTGGCCAGGGTCTCGGAACGTTCCATCAAGAAGCTGCCCACCCTGCGCGGACGCACGGTGGTCAACCTGTTCTTCGAGGACTCCACCCGCACCCGCATCTCCTTCGAGGCGGCGGCCAAGCGGCTGTCGGCCGACGTGATCAACTTCTCCGCCAAGGGCTCCAGCGTCTCCAAGGGCGAGTCGCTCAAGGACACCGCGCTGACCCTGGAGGCCATGGGGGCCGACGCCGTCGTCATCCGCCACAGCGCCTCCGGGGCCCCGCACCGGCTGGCCAACTGGGTGCACGGCAGTGTCGTCAACGCCGGAGACGGCACCCACGAGCACCCCACCCAGGCGCTGCTCGACGCCTTCTCGATGCGCCGCCGGCTCGGCGGGCTCGACGGACGCCGCGTCACCGTCGTCGGCGACGTGCTGCACAGCCGAGTCGCCCGGTCCAACGTGCTGCTGCTGCACACGCTCGGCGCCCAGGTGACGCTGGTGGCCCCGCCGACCCTGCTGCCCGTCTCGGTCGACACCTGGCCGTGCGAGGTGTCCTACGACCTCGACGCGGTGCTGCCCAAGTCCGACGTGGTGATGATGCTGCGGGTGCAGAAGGAGCGGATGAACGCCGCCTTCTTCCCGAGCGAGCGCGAATACTCACGCCGCTACGGCCTCGACCGCGACCGCTTCGCCAGGATGCCCGACGACGCCATCGTCATGCACCCCGGCCCGATGAACCGCGGCATGGAGATCGCCGCCGAGGTGGCCGACTCCGCGCGCTCGACGATCGTCGAGCAGGTCGCCAACGGCGTGACCATCCGCATGGCCGTCCTGTACCTGCTCCTCGGGGGAGAGATCGCACAGTGAGCGAGCACACCGCACACACCGGTGGCGAAGGAGACGCGTTGATCATTCGTGATGTCAGGATCCTCGGCGCGGAGCCCACCGACCTGCGCGTCGAGAACGGCCTGATCGCGGAGATCGGCCCGCAGCCGCCTGGCGGCCGGTCCGTCGACGGCGGCGGCGCGGTCGCCCTGCCCGGCCTCGTCGACCTCCACACGCACCTGCGCGAGCCCGGCCGCGAGGACGCCGAGACCGTGCAGACCGGCACCCAGTCCGCCGCCCGCGGCGGCTACACCGCCGTGCACGCCATGGCCAACACCTCACCCGTCGCCGACACCGCCGGCGTGGTCGAGCAGGTGTGGCGGCTCGGCCTCGAGTTCGGCCACTGCGACGTGCAGCCGGTCGGCGCGGTCACCGTCGGCCTGGAGGGCAGGCAGCTCGCCGAGCTCGGCGCGATGGCCGACTCCGCCGCCCGGGTCCGGGTCTTCTCCGACGACGGCAGGTGCGTCGACGACGCGGTGCTCATGCGCCGCGCCCTGGAGTACGTCAAGGCGTTCGACGGCGTCGTCGCCCAGCACGCCCAGGAGCCCCGGCTCACCGAGGGCGCGCAGATGAACGAAGGCGTCGTCTCCGGCCGGCTCGGGCTGACCGGCTGGCCAGCGGTCGCCGAGGAGGCGATCATCGCCCGCGACTGCCTGCTCGCCGCGCACGTCGGCTCCCGGCTGCACATCTGCCACGTCTCCACGGCCGGCTCGGTCGAGATCATCCGCTGGGCCAAGTCCAAGGGCTGGAACATCACCGCCGAGGTCACCCCGCACCACCTGCTGCTCACCGACGACCTCGTCGAGCACTCCCCGGCCGGCGCCTACAACCCGATCTACAAGGTCAACCCGCCGCTGCGCACCCGCGCCGACGTCGAGGCCGTGCGCGCGGCGCTGGCCGACGGCACGATCGACATCGTCGCCACCGACCACGCGCCCCACCCGGTCGAGGACAAGGAGACCGAGTGGTCGGCCGCCGCCATGGGCATGGTCGGCCTGGAGACCGCGCTCAGCGTCGTGCAGGAGGCCATGGTGGACACCGGGCTGCTCGACTGGGCGGGCGTCGCCCAGCGCATGTCGGTCGTGCCCGCCCGGATCGGCCGCCTGGCCGGCCACGGCCGGCCGATCGAGCCCGGAGCCCCGGCCAATCTCACCCTCTACGATCCGGCCGCCCGCACCCTGGTCGACCCCGCCGCGTTCGCCTCCAAGAGCCGCAACACCCCCTACGAGGGGATGACGCTGCCCGGGCGGGTAGTGGCGACGTTCCTGCGCGGCAAGCCCACAGTCCTCGAAGGGAAGCTCACGTGACCGACGCGCTGCTCGTACTCGAAGACGGGCGGGTCTTCCACGGCACCCCCTACGGCGCGGAGGGTGAGACGTTCGGCGAGATGGTCTTCAACACCGGCATGACCGGCTACCAGGAGACCCTCACCGACCCGTCCTACCACCGCCAGATCGTCGCGATGACGGCCCCGCACATCGGCAACACCGGCGTCAACGACGAGGATGCCGAGTCGCGCCGCGTCTGGGTGGCCGGCTATGTGGTGCGCGAGCCGTCGCGCGTGGTCTCCAGCTGGCGGGCCACCGGCTCGCTCGGCGACTATCTCAAGGAGCAGGGCGTCGTCGGCATCGCCATCCCCGGGACCCGCGCCCTCACCCGCCACCTGCGCGAGCGCGGCGCCATGCGCGCCGGCATCTTCACGGCTCCCACCGAGCCGGTCGAGGACCTGGTCGAGCGCGTACGCCGGGCGCCCCGCATGGAGGGCGCCGACCTGGCCGCCGAGGTGGCCACCACCGAGCCCTACGTGGTGCCGGCCATCGGCGCCAGGCGGTTCACGGTGGCGGCCGTCGACCTCGGCATCAAGGGGATGACGCCGCACCGGATGGCCGAGCGCGGCTGCGAGGTGCACGTGCTGCCCGCCACCGCGACCTTCGACCAGATCATGGCCGTCGGGCCCGACGGCGTGTTCTTCTCCAACGGGCCGGGCGACCCGGCCACCGCCGACGTCTCGGCGCTGCGCGGCGTGCTGGAGGCCCGGGTGCCGTTCTTCGGCATCTGCTTCGGCAACCAGCTCTTCGGCCGCGCGCTCGGGCTGTCCACCTACAAACTGCGCTACGGCCACCGCGGGGTCAACCAGCCGGTCCAGGACGTACGCACCGGCAAGGTGGAGATCTCGGCCCACAACCACGGGTTCGCCGTCGAGGCGCCGCTCGACGGGCCGTTCGACACGCCCTTCGGTCAGGCCGAGGTGAGCCACGTCAACCTCAACGACCGCTGCGTCGAGGGGCTGCGCCTGCTCGACGGGCGGGCGTTCAGCGTGCAATACCATCCCGAAGCCGCCGCCGGCCCCCATGACGCGGCCTATCTCTTCGACGAGTTCTGCGAGGTCATGACCCGTGCCCAAGCGTGAGGACATACGGTCCGTCCTGGTGATCGGCTCCGGGCCGATCGTCATCGGGCAGGCGTGCGAGTTCGACTACTCCGGCACCCAGGCCTGCCGCGTGCTGCGCGACGAGGGCTTCCGGGTGATCCTGGTCAACAGCAACCCGGCGACGATCATGACGGATCCCGAGTTCGCCGACGCCACCTACGTCGAGCCGATCACCCCCGAGTTCGTCGAGAAGATCATCGCCAAGGAGCGGCCCGACGCGCTGCTGCCGACGCTGGGCGGCCAGACCGCGCTCAACACCGCGGTCGCGCTGCACGAGTCGGGTGTGCTGGAGCGCTACGAGGTCGAGCTGATCGGCGCCGACTTCGACGCCATCCAGGCGGGCGAGAACCGCGAGCGGTTCAAGGAGATCGTCGCCAAGGTGGCTCGTGACCACGGGCTCAACGCCGAGTCGGCCCGCTCGGTCGTCTGCCACACGATGGCCGAGTGCCTGGCCGCCGCCGGCGAGCTGGGCTACCCGCTGGTCGTGCGGCCCTCGTTCACGATGGGCGGCGTGGGCTCCGGGTTCGCCTACGACGAATCCGATCTGCGGCGCATCGCCGGCGCCGGGCTCGACGCCTCGCCGACCACCGAGGTGCTCCTGGAGGAGTCCATCCTCGGCTGGAAGGAGTACGAACTCGAGGTCATGCGCGACAGAGTGGACAACGTGGTCATCGTCTGCTCCATCGAGAACATCGACCCGATGGGGGTCCACACCGGCGACAGCGTCACCGTCGCCCCCGCGCTGACCCTGACCGACCGCGAATACCAGAACATGCGCGACGTCGCGATCGCCGTCATCCGCGAGGTCGGCGTCGACACCGGCGGCTGCAACATCCAGTTCGCGGTCGACCCGCGCACCGGCCGCATGATCGTCATCGAGATGAACCCGCGGGTGTCGCGCTCGTCGGCCCTGGCGTCCAAGGCGACGGGGTTCCCGATCGCCAAGATCGCCGCGAAGCTGGCCATCGGCTACACCCTCGACGAGATCCCCAACGACATCACCCGCGAGACGCCCGCGTCCTTCGAGCCCACGCTCGACTACATCGTGGTCAAGGTGCCGCGGTTCGCGTTCGAGAAGTTCAAGGGCGCCGACCAGACCCTCACCACCCACATGAAGTCGGTGGGCGAGGCCATGGCCATCGGCCGCTCCTTCCCGGAGGCGTTGCAGAAGGCGCTGCGGTCGCTGGAGAAGAAGGACTCGTCGTTCAGCTGGGCGGGCGAGGTCTCCGGCAAGGCCGAGCTGCTCGACGCCTGCCGCACCCCGCACGACGGGCGGCTGCGCACCATGCAGCAGGCCATCAGGGCGGGGGCCGGCACGCGCGAGCTGTTCGAGGCCACCAGCGTCGACCCGTGGTTCCTCGACCAGCTGCTGCTGCTCGACGAGGAGGCCCGCAAGCTCGCCGAAGCCCCCGAGCTGACCGCCGAGGCGCTCCAGCGGGCCAAGCGCCACGGCTTCAGCGACGCGCAGATCGGCGAGATCCGCGGCATCGACGAGGCCCGGGTCCGCGACCTGCGGCACGCGCTGGGGCTGCGCCCCGTCTACAACACGGTCGACACCTGCGCCGCCGAGTTCGCCGCGCGGACCCCCTACCTCTACTCCGCCTACGACGAGGAGAGCGAGGTGCCCTTCGGCGAGCGGCCGAAGGTGATCATCCTCGGCTCCGGGCCCAACCGCATCGGGCAGGGCATCGAGTTCGACTACGCGTGCGTGCACGCCTCGTTCGAGCTGTCCAGGGCCGGGTTCGAGACCGTCATGGTCAACTGCAACCCCGAGACCGTCTCCACCGACTACGACACCTCCGACCGGCTCTACTTCGAGCCGCTCACCCTGGAGGACGTCCTGGAGGTGGTGCACGCTGAGCAGCAGACCGGGCCCGTCGCGGGCGTGATCGTGCAGCTGGGCGGGCAGACGCCGCTCGGGCTGGCCCAGGAGCTGAAGGACGCGGGCGTGCCCGTGGTGGGCACCTCGCCCGAGTCCATCCACCTGGCCGAGGAGCGCGGCGCCTTCGGCCGGGTGCTGGCCGAGGCCGGGCTGCCGGCGCCCAAGCACGGCACCGCGACCACGGTCGCCGAGGCGCTGGCGGTGGCCGACGAGATCGGCTACCCGGTGCTGGTGCGCCCCTCCTACGTGCTGGGCGGGGCCGGCATGGCCATCGTCTACGACGACGAGACCCTGACCCGCTACATGGCGGCCCAGGAGGGCGGCCACCCGGTGCTGGTCGACAAGTTCCTCGACGAGGCCGTGGAGATCGACGTCGACGCCCTCTACGACGGCTCCGAGCTCTACCTGGGCGGCGTCATGGAGCACATCGAGGAGGCCGGCATCCACTCCGGCGACTCGGCGTGCGCGCTGCCGCCCATCACGCTCGGCAGCCACGACATCAAGCGCATCCGGGCCGCCACCGAGGCCATCGCCAGCGGTGTCGGCGTGCGCGGGCTGCTGAACGTCCAGTACGCCATGTCGGCCGGCGTCCTCTACGTGCTGGAGGCCAACCCGAGGGCCAGCCGCACCGTGCCGTTCGTGTCCAAGGCGACCGGCGCCCCGCTGGCCAAGGCGGCGGCCCGGGTGATGCTGGGCAGCTCGATCGCCTCGCTGCGCGAGGAGGGCATGCTGCCCGCGTCCGGCGACGGGGGCACGCTGCCGATGGAGGCGTCGATCGCGGTCAAGGAGGCGGTGCTGCCGTTCAACCGGTTCCGCGGCGTCGACATCGTGCTCGGCCCCGAGATGCGCTCGACCGGCGAGGTCATGGGCATCGACGAGTTCTTCGGCATCGCCTACGCCAAGTCCCAGGCCGGCGCCTACGGCGAGTTGCCCACCAAGGGGCGGGCGTTCGTGTCCGTGGCCAACCGCGACAAGCGTGCGATGATCTTCCCGGTGCGGGCGCTGGCCGACCTCGGTTTCGAGATCCTGGCCACCGAGGGCACGGCCGAGGTGCTGCGCCGCAACGGTGTCCATGCCAAGATCGTGCGCAAGCACAGCGAGGGACCCGGACCAGGAGGTGAGCCGACGAGCGTGCAAGCCATCCTGGACGGTGAGGTCGACCTGATCGTCAACACGCCGTTCGGCGGCCCGGGTCAGTCCGGCCCGCGGCTCGACGGTTACGACATCCGCACCGCCGCGGTGCTGCGCGGCATCCCGTGCATCACGACGGTCGCGGGACTGGCGGCGGCCGCCGCGGGCATCCAGGCCATCGTGCGGGGCGATGTCGGCGTACGGTCCCTCCAGGAGCACGCGAAGGCGCTTCGGGGATAGCTCCCACGGGAGGTGAACGAGACTGGCCGGCACACCTGTGCAGGTGACGGGCACGGTGCTGACGACGCGCCGGGTCGACGCCTACCATGCGCTGACGGTGGTGGCGCCCGGCATCGCCGAGCGCTACCGCCCCGGTCATTTCGTGTCCGTCGCGGTCGGCGGGGCGCACACGTCGATGGTGACCCGCCGGGCGCTCACCGTCCACGACGTCAAGTCCGACTACGGTGGCACGGTGGAGCTCGTCTTCACCGTGCGCGGGCCCGGCACCGCCTGGCTCGCCGAGCGCCGTGCCCGCGACACCCTCGACCTGGTGGGGCCGCTCGGGCGGCCGTTCCCGCTGCCGCGTGATCCCGTCCACTGCGTGCTGGTCGGCGCCGAGTACGGCTCGGCGGTGCTCTTCCCGGTGGCCGACGCGCTGTTGGAGCGAGGCTGCCGGGTCGACTTCGTGCTCGGCGGGGCCGGCGCCGACCGGGTGTTCGGCGCGATGCGGGCCCGGCGGATGGCCGCCACCACGACGCTCACCACCGAGGACGGTTCCCTGGGGCTGCGCGGCAGGGTGACCGACGCGCTGCCGTCGGTGATCGCCGACACCCGGGCCGACGCCGTCTACGCGTGCGGGCCGATGGAGACCCTGCGGGCGGTCACGGCCGTGGCGATCGAGTTCGACATTCCGGTGCAGGTGGCGGTGGAGGAGTCGATGGCGTGCGGCATCGGCGTGTGCATGACGTGCGTGCTCCCGGTCATCGGCGACGACGGGGTGACCAGGATGCTGCGCGCCTGCGCCGAGGGACCGGTGTTCCGGGGGGAGCGGGTGCGGTTCGAGGACGTGGGAACGATCCCGTTCGACGCTCTCGGCGCGCCCGGGGGCGGTGCTCGCCATGCGGGCTGAATGGTGACCTGACATGTCCGTAGATATGCGTACATTCCTGGCGCACGTGGAGCTGGCGAACCCGATCACCACGGCTGCCGGATGCGCGGCCTCCGGCCGCGAGCTCGCCCAGTTCTTCGACCTGCACCGGCTGGGAGCGCTCGCCACCCGGTCGATCACCATGGCCCCGCGGGCCGGGCGGCCGACCCCGCGCATGGCCGAGACGCCGTCCGGCATGCTCAACGCCGTCGGCCTCCAGGGCCCCGGCATCGACGCGTTCCTCGAACGTGAGCTGCCCTGGCTGGCCCAGCGCGGCATCCGCACCATCGTCTCGATCGGCGGCGGCACCGTCGCCGAATACTCCGAGCTGGCCCGCAGGCTCGCCGACGCGCCCGGGGTGACGGCGCTCGAGGTCAACCTGTCGTGCCCCAACATGGAGGACCGCGGCCGGGTCTTCGCCCGCGAGGGCGGCGCCGCCGCCGAGGTCATCGCCGCCGTGCGGTCCATCATGCGCTACGACGTGCCGGTCGTGGCCAAGCTCGCGCCCGACGTGGCCGACATCGTCGCCGTGGCCCGCGCCTGCGCCGACGCGGGCGCCGACGCGCTGTCGATGATCAACAACCCGCTCGGCATGGCCATCGACACCGAGGCGCTGCGGCCCTCGCTCGCCGCCGTGACCGGCGGACTGTCCGGCCCGGCCATCCTGCCGCTGGCCGTACGGTGTGTCTGGCAGGTGCACGCGGCGCTCCCAGGAGTGCCGCTGATCGGTGTCGGCGGCGTGATGACCGGCAGAGACGCCTTCCAGCTCATCCTGGCGGGCGCCTGCGCGGTCGGGGTGGGCACGGCCCTGTTCCACGACCCCTACGCGTGCCTGCGGATCGAGCGCGAGCTCGAGGATCTGCTGCGGGCCCGCGGTTTCCAGCGGCTGGCCGACGCCGTCGGCCTGGCCCACCGTCCACCGGGCGGCGCCCCCCGGCACCTGCTCGTCGACACCGAGGAGAGCTCCCCTTGACGCCCGCACCCATCGCCGTCGCCCTCGACGCCCCCGACCTGGAGACCGCCGCCAGGTGGGCCGCCCTGGTGACGCCCCACGTCAGCACCGTGAAGGTGGGCCTGGAGCTCTATCTGCGCTACGGCCCCGACGTGATCGCCTCCGTCCGGGGGGCCAGCGGCGTCAGCGTCTTCCTCGACCTCAAGCTGCACGACATCCCCAACACGGTGGCCGGCGCGGCCCGCGCCGTCTCCCGGCTGCGGCCCGCCATCCTCACCGTGCACGCCACGGGTGGCCCCGCGATGATCAGGGCGGCCGTGGACGCCGCGCCCCACACCCAGATCGCCGCCGTCACGGTGCTGACCTCACTCAGCGAGGCCGACCTGGGCAGCATCGGCCTGATCGGCCCGGCCGACGACGCGGTGCGCCGCCTGGCCGCCATGGCGGTCGACGCGGGCGCGACAGCCCTGGTCTGCAGCCCCAACGAGGTCGCGGCGGTGCGCTCGGAGGTCGGTCCGGGCATCACCCTGATCACGCCGGGGGTGCGGCCCGCGGGCACCGACACCCAGGACCAGGCCCGGGTCGCCACCCCCGAACAGGCCCTCGCCGACGGGGCCGACCTGCTGGTGATCGGCCGCCCCATCACCGCCTCGCCGGACCCCGGGGCCACGGCCGCCGCCGTGGCCGCCGCCCTCAGGCGCACCGCGACGCCTTCCTGACGGCACGTGCCGCTCGCCGTACAAGATCGAATGATGTCACAACCGCGGCGATCCCGCGACGTGAGAGCCCGCCGCGACGGGGTTTGGGACACAGGTCGGCGCGTGGTTTCGGACAGGGGCGGGAAGCTGGAATGTGATCTTCGTCCACGTTGGCGCGTCCCGGAAGGGCTCGGGGACGAACCGGGAAGTGAGGACGTTTTGCTCAGCAGACTGTAGTTTTCCCCGTACGGAGAGCGACGAAGTAGATTTTGTCGCGAGAGAAACTGCTCTTGACGTTGCTTAGGGGGCAATGACCAGCTAGTTTCCCTTCCCGTCCGAGTACATCGACAGAAATTCGAGGTGACCCGGCGTGGCTCTTCCTCCCCTGACCCCTGAGCAGCGCGCCGCAGCCCTGGAGAAGGCTGCCAAGGCCCGTAAAGAGCGTGCCGAGGTCAAGAACCGGCTCAAGCATGGCGCGGTTTCTCTGGCTGAGGTGCTCAAGGATGGGCAGACCGACGACGTCATCGGCAAGATGAAGGTGTCGGCCTTGTTGGAGTCGCTCCCCGGCGTGGGCAAGGTCCGCGCCAAGCAGCTCATGGAGCGGCTCGCCATCGCCGAGTCCCGCCGCGTGCGGGGTCTCGGCGCGAACCAGAGGGCATCCCTCGAGCGCGAGTTCGGTGGCAACGAGAGCTAATCTCGGTTCCACACGAACACGCGGGTTCAACGGGGGGTAGGAAGTGACCGACAGGTCCAGGTCCGGCGGTGCAAGGGCCGATGAGGCAGTCGGATCAGGAGCGCAGGTCGGCGACTTCCTCCCCCCGGGTGACAGACGGCTGACGGTCCTGTCAGGGCCGTCCGGCGTAGGCAAGTCCACGGTCGTCGCCGAGCTCCGGCGGGCACACCCCGGGGTGTGGCTGTCGGTCTCGGTGACCACCAGGAGGCCCCGGCCCGGCGAGGTGCACGGGGTCCACTACTTCTTCGTCGACGGCGAGGAGTTCGACCGGCTGGTCGAGTCGGGCGAGCTGCTCGAATGGGCCGAGTTCGCCGGCAACCGCTACGGCACGCCCCGGCGCGCCGTCCTGGAGCGGGTCGCCGCCGGAGTGCCCACGCTGCTGGAGATCGACCTTGAGGGCGCCAGGCAGGTGCGGCGCAGCATGCCCGAGGCCCTGCTGGTGTTCCTGGCCCCGCCGAGCTGGCAGGAGCTGGAGAAGCGGCTGCGCGGCCGCGGCACCGAGCCCGAGGAGGTCATCGCCCGCCGGCTCGAGGCCGGGCGGATCGAGATGGCGGCCGAGAAGGAGTTCGATCTCACCCTGGTCAACACGGATGTGAAAGACGTGTGCCGCCGGCTGATAGCCTTGATGACTGACCCTCTGGGGGTCACGACAACCACCAACCGAGAGGTCTGACAATCGTGGCAGGCATTGCCCCGGTCGCTGAGGGGATCACCAACCCGCCGATCGACGCGCTGCTCGACATCGTCGACAGCAAATACTCCCTGGTGATCATGGGCGCCAAGCGGGCCCGCCAGATCAACGCCTACTACTCCCAGCTCGGCGAGGGCCTGCTCGAGTACGTCGGGCCGCTGGTCGAGACGCACGCCCAGGAGAAGCCGCTCTCGATCGCGCTGCGCGAGGTGTCCGAGGGGCTGCTCAACGCCGAGCCCATCGAAGGCGCGGTCTGACCGCTTCGATGAAGGTCGTCCTGGGCGTCACCGGGGGCATCGCCGCCTACAAGGCGTGTGAGCTCCTGCGCCTGTTCACCGAGTCCGGGCATCAGGTGCGGGTCGTCCCGACCCGTGACGCCCTGCGGTTCGTGGGCGAGCCCACCTGGGCCGCCCTGTCGGGCCAGCCCGTGGCGACCGACGTGTGGGACGACGTGCACGAGGTGCCCCACGTGCGGATCGGCCAGGGCGCCGACCTCGTGGTCGTGGCGCCCTCGACCGCCGACATGCTGGCCAAGGCGGCCCACGGCCTGGCCGGCGACCTGCTCACCAACACGCTGCTGACCGCGCGCTGCCCGGTGGTGTTCGCGCCCGCGATGCACACCGAGATGTGGCAGCACCCCGCCACCCGCGCCAACGTCGCGACCCTGCGAGAGCGCGGCGCCGTGGTGATCGACCCCGCCGTCGGCCGGCTCACCGGCGCCGACACCGGCCCGGGCCGGCTGCCCGACCCCGCCGAGATCTTCCAGGTCTGCCTGCGCGTGCTGCGCGGAGCCCCGCGCGACCTGGCCGGGCGCAGGATCGTCGTCTCCGCCGGCGGCACCCGCGAGGCCATCGACCCCGTCCGCTACATCGGCAACCGGTCCTCCGGGCTGCAGGGCTACTCCCTGGCCCGTACGGCCGTCGCGCGCGGTGCCGAGGTGACCCTGGTCGCCGCCAACGTCACGCTGCCCGATCCCGCGGGGGCCACCGTGGTCCGGGCGGAGTCCACCGCCGAGCTGCGTGAGGCGGTGCTCGCCGCCGCGGCCGACGCCGACGTGGTGGTCATGGCCGCCGCCGTCGCCGACTTCCGGCCGTCCACGCGGCACGAGTCCAAGATCAAGAAGACCGACGGCGAGCCCGAGGCCATCCCGTTGACGAAGAACCCCGACATCCTGGCCGAGCTGGGCGAGCTCCGCGGCGATGCCCGGGCGCGGGGCGCCGGGCATCCCCAGGTGATCGTCGGGTTCGCCGCCGAGACCGACGACGTGCTGGCCAACGGCCGCGCCAAGCTCGCCCGCAAGGGCTGCGACCTGCTCGTCGTCAACCAGGTCGGCCGCGACCTCGCGTTCGGGACCCCCGACAACGCCGCCACCGTGCTGGCCGCCGACGGCGACGCCGTCGAGGTGAAGCGCGGTCCCAAGGACGACGTGGCCGACGCCGTCTGGGATCTGGTGGCCGCCCGTCTCGTCTGACGCCGTACGAGTCCGTTACCGCATCACCTGTTGCACACCCCCGTACGCCTGCGGATACTTGGCGCGAAGGGGGACGGAATGCCGGTGAGTTCCGCTGTCAGAGACCGTTGCAGGACACTACTGGGCGATCACGAAGAGATCAGCTACGTCTTTCCGGCGCTGTCGGTGGGTCCCGGGGGAGCCGCCGACTTCCTGATCGTCGTGACCGGCCGATCGATCTCGGTGCTGGCCACCAAGATGCTCCAGCGAGACCGCCCGATCTCGATCTACGCGATCTTCCCCAGGCACACCCGCCTGGGGCCGATCCTGCAGGCGCCCGGGCCGGTCATCGAGCTCGGATCGCTCGCGTTCGAGTTCGAGGAGGAGTACGCGGCGGTGGTCGCGGCGGCCGACGCGGAGATCTTCGCCCCCGAGACACTGCCCCCCGATCCGCTGCCTGACCTGTGAGGCACGCCGCGATTCGGGCAGTTTCGCGGCAGGGCGTCCGGTAGGGCTAGACTTCGGGAGGCCCGGGCCTGTCCGACCGCCGGAGCCGCAATCCGTCAGCAGCCGCTGCATGAGGAGCCACTGAGTTGTCACGTCGCCTGTTCACCTCCGAGTCGGTCACCGAGGGCCACCCGGACAAGATTGCCGACCAGATCAGTGACGCGATTCTCGACACGATGCTCAAAGACGATCCCACGAGCCGGGTCGCCGTCGAGACGATGATCACTACCGGCCAGGTCCACGTCGCGGGCGAGGTGACGACCGAGACCTACGTCGACATTCCGGGTGTCATCCGGGAGAAGATCCTGGAGATCGGTTACGACGCCTCCCACAAGGGTTTCGA